>JAPLWZ010000057.1 GCA_026396335.1 Microcaldota archaeon
TAAAGATCCAGCTCAACGCCAAGCGCTGCTGATGCGACGATGTTTTGCACCACGAACTTCGGCTTGAAGTTCTTCGCTGGCTTGACTTTTGAGTAGCTTATGAGCATCCGGAGCGTTTTTTCAATAGCCGCGCCCACATCAGCCTCGTTCTTTCCGCCTGTGCAGATGATTTTGCCGTTCTTGAAGAGAAGGAGCGATGTTTTCGGCTCTTTGAGCTTGAGGATGGCACCGGGGAACTGTTCCGGCTCGTATTCCACGTCCTTTACCTTGCTTGCGATGGTGTAGAGGTCAAGCTCAAGCCCGAGCTCGGCGGACGCCACAATGTTCTCTATTTTGAAAGTAGGCTTTATTGCAACCTTTTGCTTGTTCTTTTTCACTGCCATCACACCCAAAAGATTTTTAAACGAACAAACGTATTTAAAAAGGCAAGGTATTTAAAGGAAACGCAAGGTAAACCTAACTCTTACGTTGAATGTTTAGATGGTGATGTAAATGAGACGCTCATTAGGAAAGATGTCGAAAAGGTCCCGCGCCTTAGGACAGGCCGCGCGCAAGCTGACCATACCCGGGCTCATCTCGAGCTTCAAGGTAGGCCAGACGGTTGCGATTGACTCGCAGTCCAAGTACTCGGGAATGCCGCACCCCCGCTACAGGGGAAAGACCGGCACCATCGTCGAGACCCGCGGCAAGGCATACGTCGTTAGGATACAGGACATGAACATGACAAAGAAGCTCATTATCCCGCCGGTCCACCTGAAGTTGGTCGAGCAGAAGTCGAGTTAGTTTAGCAGTTGGGAGTGATTTTATGATAGGGAAAGGCATTGCAGAAAGCACCCCAGTAACGCTTGCAGAGGTAAAGAAAGTGCTCGAGCACAGGCAGGGCACTGCCGGCGAATTCGGATTTGAGCAACAGACCACGCTTTCCTATGCGCAGCGCTTTTCGCACCTGTCGCACGCAGACGCAGACCACATGCAAAAAGAGGTCCTGGAACTCGGCTTGCCGATTTCAACCGTCGTAAAAATTGTGGACATCCTCCCAAAGAACAAGGCGCAGATACTGCTCATTTTCGCCAAGGACAAGGCGGAACTAACAGACAAGAAAATGACTGAGCTTGAGGCGATAATCGCAAAGTTCGGCAAGAAGGCGAAGAAGCTTGAGCCCATGAAAATAGAAGAAGTCAAGCCGACCGAGGCGCCGTCTGAAGCACCGGCCGAGGCTGAGAAGAAAGAGGGCAAGGAAAAGAAAGCAGACGACAAAGAAGAAAAGACAGACTAACTCTCGGGCAAACGCTTTTTAAGGGGCGCAAACTAATCATTAACGGGAGATGGAACACTGTAATAGAGGTTCATTATCATGGAGATGGAAGAATACGCACGCGTGATAGACTTTCTGCCGGACGGCAGGTCGCACGAGCGGGAGCGCGAACCGACTGCGCAGCTTTTGGGCGAGAAATACTTCACGCTTTTGGAAGTGGCAATAAAGAGAGGAGTGAACTGCTCGCTCGGGCAGAGGCTTTACATTGGCAAGGACGAGCGCACTGAAGTTGAGAAAATAAAGAAAAGAATTGACTTCAACGAGCTTACCGCCACTGCCAGGAATGAAATGCTTCTAGTTGCAAAGCAGATAATAAATGACAGGCAGGCTGATTTCGTGGGCTTCTTCAATAAGGCCGGCCCTATCTCAATCCGCCTGCACCAACTCGAGCTTCTCCCAGGGATTGGCAAAAAGCACCTAAGGGAGATACTCGAATCGCGCGATACCAAGCCATTTGACACCTTCAAGGACATTCAGCAGAGGGTCGCGCTGCTTCCCGAGCCCGCAAACCTCATATTCACGAGGATTAACGAGGAGCTGCATGGCGACTCCAAGTACTACCTTTTCGTCAGGCCACCAGCAAGGCACTTTGAAGAAGAACAGAACCGATACTAATTGAGGCAAGCCCCAGCAAATCTAATTAAAGCAGGCTGCGCCATAAACAAATCAACTGGGCTCGTAGCTCAATGGATAGAGCGCTTGGCTTCGAACCAAGAGGCTGCGGGTTCGAATCCCGTCGGGCCCGTTCCCATAGGGGGAAGAAGCAACACATCAGATCCCCCTGAGGGTTCAGCATCGAGCCGCTGCTCGATGTCTGATGCATTTTGCATCGGCAAAATGCTCATTCACCCCCAATTGGTGCACATATGAAAATTGTTGCAATGCTGCTGCTTTGCTTATTGCTCGTTTCACCAGTGAATTCGCTATTTCTAGTAGGGCAGGGAGCAGTTGGCGACAAGATACCGATTCTTTGCGAGCAGCAGGAGCGCGTGTTTGTTTCCTCGCCAAACGGGCAGCTGCAGGCGCTTTCCCTTGACAATAATTTCCAGGCGGAATTCGCCCCAACTGAAGCAGGACCGCACACAATACAATGCGGCAAGGAAACAAAGGTTGTCAGCGTGGTTGCCACGCAGCAGCATCCGCCAGAAGCAATGCGCACCACTGGAGATGCCAATGTTCTCATACTAGCAGTCCTCTCCTTCAGCGCGCTTGCATTGCTTGCAGCAGTTGCTGTAGGAAGGAAGTTTTTCACTCAAACAATTTTCTCAAAAACAGTGCAGGCAGGGCGCGCGCATCTCTACCTGAAAGCTGGAAAGAAAATGGCGCAGATACGAATTGAAGACCCTGTTTCCTTCGCACACAAGGGGCAAGTAATGAAGTTTTCCATTCCCTCACTTTCAGCTGGCAAGGACTGGAGCTGGGAATACGACATTGATGCACCTGAGGGCGCGCTGCCTGCATCGCTTGTTGCCACTGAGGGCGGGAAAAAAGTTTCCATGCTTTCAAGACTGCTTATAGAAGGAATGGAAAGCGAGGAAGGGAAGAAAGATTCAACTGGCGCTGCTAAACTCCCAAAAATAAAACGAAAACTCGCAAAAGCTACTTGACATATTTGCGCATCTCTTTCGCGGTTTCAAGCACTTCTGAAGTAGTTAGGGTGAACACTTTTCTCTTGGAGTGCAACAGATTCTCGGAAATTTTTGCCGCCTCAGCCTTGTCTGATGAGCCGAAGAGCTGCGCACGCGCGTCAATGATCGCATTCCTAAGCGACTTTTTCTTGTGCGAGAATAATGCGCCGATGAATGATTCGGTCGCCTTGTCAAGCACAAAGCCGGTTTTTTCAATCGAGATTATGCACGAGTCCACTTTTGGCG
>JAPLWZ010000027.1 GCA_026396335.1 Microcaldota archaeon
AAGAAGGCTTTATAAGGAATGAACCCGTTGCTTTTACTATGGTCCTTTCCAACGAAGACATCAAGTCTTACATCCGCCGCAATCTCTTGCGCTTTGAGCCATCCATTTCTGCTGAGCAAATCGGGCCTGCGTCAGTTGATTTGACGCTTGCTGGCAAGTTCTGGATTTTCAAAAAGAAATACATTTCGAAAAAGGCAGTTGACCTGTCGCGCGTGGGCTTCAAGGAGGCGACCGAAGAGCACCGCCACAGTTCAATCACGCTTGCGCCGGGCGGCATGTGCCTGGGGATTACAAAGGAAAAAATTTACATGCCGGACAATTTGATCGGCACGCTTGAAGGAAGAAGCAAATATGCGAGGATGGGATTGGCAGTGCATGTCACATCAGCGCTTGTGCAGCCTGGTTCGCAGAACCACCAGGTGCTCGAGATTGTGAACTTCGCGCCCTTTCCTGTGACAATTCACGAGGGAATGAAAATAAGCCAGATCATCTTCGAGAGATTGGACACGAAAACCAGCAAGCCCTATGCACAATTCGGGAAGATTGCCAAAAAGCAGTAGTTGCTTCACAGGTGCCAGTAGGTCGAAAGCGCAAATGTTTTGCTGCCTAGTTTCACACTTTTTATGTTTCGTATGTCTATTTCCGCGCCGGCGTTGGTTTTGATATGGTCCCTGCCCAAGCTCCAGTCGTGTATTTCATATCCAGAAAGAGTGCCAGAATATTTTGCCTCTTTTTTGCCGTCATTGTAGGAAACTGTTACTTTTTTGCTTCCGACTTTCGCTACTTCAAGTATGTCATCAGGGCTATAGGCTGCCTCGCCGAATTTTTGCCCCTTCCTGTCTGTTTTTGCGCCGTTGTCCACGCAAAACCGGAATCCTCCGCTTCGCATGTCGAAACTCAAAAATTCAGACAGGTAGGAATTTTTCTTTCCCTCTTCAAGCACAGTGATCAGGAGCAGGTCGCCTTTTGCAGGCTGGTTGCGGGTAATTCCTTCCTTGATTATCTGTTTCTCGAGTTTCAGGGTGCCTAATCCTTTTGCTGTGATTTTACTTTTTCCAGCCATGAAAAACACCCCGAAACAAATTATATTCGCCTATGACTGATCATAACCGATTATATCCGCCGCTTGTCCGTGATTGACAGTATTTCCGAAAGCGCGCTTTTATCGCCTTCTGTCAATTCGGTGCTACAGCAGTTCATCAGCTCATCCGCGTCCTTGCGGTTGATGTATGTGTAGAGTATGTCGCCCTCATTGAAGGATTTGCCGCAGATTGCGCCGCCAACTGAAATGGCAAGCTGCTCGCCCTGCTTTGCCTCCTGCACTCCCTTGCCTTCCTTTTGTATTTCGCGAATTTCGCCTATTATTTCACCCTTCCTGTCAATGAGCCGCACGCCTTTCCTAAGCTTGCCGCCCTGTATTTCCACGCCGAATATTGCGGGCTTGCTTGCGCGGAAGGTGCAGCCGGGCATCACAAGCAGCTTTGCAGGCAGCGGCAGGCGCTCGATTGCAGAGCCGGACGCCTTTTTCTTTTCATCAGCCACCCATGCCAGGTATTCATCGCAAAGTGAGTAGATGACTTTTGAGGAGAATATTTTCACGCCGTGCTTTGCCGCCTCATCTGCTGCATCATCAGTTACATCCAAATTGAAACAGAGCACCACGCCGTTGTAGGGGTCGGTGCTTGCGATTGCTGCCGCGTCCACCACGTCCTTTTTCACGACAGCGCCAACTCCCGCGCGCTTCACTACCACGCCCTGCGGGGCAAGAAGCTTCCTAAGCGCTTCAAGCGAGCCCAGTGTGTCCGCTTTCACAATCAATCCAAGCCCTTCTGATTCGGAAATTATCCCCTTTATCATCTCGTTTATTTCGCGGCTTGCCTCCTCGTTCCCTTTCCCGTCGTCAACAAGAAGTGGTGAGCCAGAAAGCGCGTCATCAAGCCCGCTTGCGTAAATTTTTATCCCTGCGGCTGCGTTCACTTCGTCTACGTATTCGTACTTGTCACCGTCGCCAGTGGGGTGCATGTTGGGCTTGAGAATGCCTCTTATTTTTGTCTGCACCGCGCCGTTTATGGTGCCGAAAAATATTGTGTCATTCTTCCTGAGAGTGCCTTCGTACAAAATCACATCGATAGTGGTGCCAAGCCCCTGCTCCTGCTTTACCTCGAGTATGGTGCCTTTGCCCGCGCCGCCGACTTCAGTTTTGAGCTGCTGCTCAAGGAATTTTTGCGAAAGGCCGGCGATTGAAAGTAGAAGCTCTGGAAGCCCCTCAGTTGTTTTTGCGGAAACTGGGATTATTGCTATTTGCTTTGTGAAATCAGTGACTCGGTCGAACCGCTCGCTCTCTATGCCTAGGTCGTTTAGTTTTCCGACTACCACGTACAATAGTTCATCCAGCCTGCTTTGCACTTCTGGCTTTTGCCTGTCAATGTGCGAGAGCACGCTGCACGCCTCGTCGCCTAGCTTAGGGCTTTTCCAGCCGGTGACTATGTCCACCTTGTTTGCTGCTACTATGAACGGGGTTTTGAAGGAACGGAGAATTTTGATGGATTCCACTGTCTGCGGCTGGAATCCTTGGTTTATGTCCACCACGAGCACGGCTATGTCCGCTATCGAGCCGCCCCGTTCTCGCAAGTGCGTGAATGCGCCGTGGCCAGGCGTGTCTATGAAAAGGAGCCCGGGGATTGTGAATGGCGGGAGCTTGCCCTTCATCGTCGGGGCGCACGCATTCCGTATGTCATCAAGCGAAACTTCCGACGCGCCTATGTGCTGCGTGATTGCGCCTGCTTCCTTTTTCGCGACGTTCGTTTTCCTGATTGCATCAAGAAGAGAGGTCTTGCCGTGGTCCACGTGGCCCATTACAACTACAATTGGCTGCCGCAAGACCATATGGAACACCTAACGCCATCAAATTCCCTTAACCAGTTATTGATTACCTGTTTTCTCCTTTATAATTGCCGTCGTAGCCCTTGTGCGCAGCCGACTCAAGCCGAACAAAAACGAGCTGCGCGACTTTTGCGTGCTCGTGCAGGGTGATTCCATGCTCTCGCCTGCGTCCTCGAATGAATGCACTTCCTTCACAGTAAGGTCAATGCCGCAGGGCTGCATCTGGCTTTCATTGATGAGCTCAGACACCGCCTTTGCTTCAAGTATCTTTTTGCCAGGAACTATCATCGTCATCTCCCCGGCTGATAGGCGTGGAACAGGAATAAAAGCCCTCGCCCGCCGCGGCTTCGTCAGGTTTATAAACACTTTTTGTCCGAAACTAACACTTAGATAGAAGAGGTAATGCTATGCAAAAGCAGACACTAAAAAAAATTGGCGCAGGCGCGGCTATCATTGTTGCCACGCT
>JAPLWZ010000119.1 GCA_026396335.1 Microcaldota archaeon
CTCATCTATTCCGAGCGATTGGTAAGTGGCAACAACTACCCTAGCGTTCTTCTTCGGGTCATTTTTCGTGACCATGGCTGCGTCATCCCCAAACGTGGAAAAGAGTTTACCGTAACCTTGCTTCTTCAGGGCGTTCCTGTCGCATACAAACAACGCCCTTCTCAACTGCCCTGACCTCTCCAACTTATGAAGCAACTGAACGGCAATTCTGGTCTTGCCAGCGCCAGTGGCAAGCGAGAGGAGCACCCTGTCGCATCCCTTCTTACCAGATGCTATCTTTTCCAGTGCGGCTCTGATAGCAGCATCTTGGTAATACCTCCTTTCAGATTGCCCTCCATAATACGGAACTAACAATGCCTTGGCTTTCTCATCTTCAAGTGTGAACCCCTTATGCTTCTGGTAGAGTTCACGAAGTTTCTCTGGAGTCGGAAACTTGTCAAGCGGATATTCCTCACTTACACGACCTGCAAAGGCATCAAATTCCACGAAAAGATAACCATTAGTAGAAAAGACGAAAGGAACATTCATCCTCTTGGCGTATATCTTCGCTTGCTCTAACCCAAGTGTTGCTGGTTCATCTTCCTTCTTGGCTTCGAGGACCGCAATGGCAAGCGGATTCTCATTATCTGCGGTTGGAAGGCAAAGAAGGTAGTCTGTTCTGCCCTGTTTTCTCTTGGTCCGACCACCGATGAACTCTATTGCTCCAGCCGTGGTTTCTCTCCTGATTAAGTCCTCTAACCATCCTCGTTTGTGTATAGCAGGGTCTATCAGTTTTGCTCGTGTATCGGCTTCCGTCAGACTCATGATTCAATATCCCCAATTTCCTTTAAAAGCCTGAATACAGTAAGAGGCTTGATGGCTAAGGAGATACCGTTCAAGACCAAGCCCATGATTCAGAATATTGTAGCCTGTGGAAGATTCAGTAAGGAGATTGACATACGAGAAGCAAATTCTCTGGAAGAATTGGATGCGGTATACAAAGAGATTACGAGAATATTGAAGCAGCACCACTTTCTCTAAGGTCAGTAAAAAATCTCACTTTATCCACAGGGGGAATGGCAAGATGGGCATACTCACTGGCATCAAATCACTGCTCTGCAATCACGTCTACCAGTTCGACAGCGTATTCCCGACTGGAATGAGGATAGGCGCACTGCGTGTCAATTTCAAATGCGAGAAATGCGGAAAGACGACATGGACATTTCACGACCTGACTGAAACGGAAAAACCCATCTTTCGTCAGCCACACATCGAACAGATGCTTTTCAGGCTGGGATACTTGACCAAGAAGAAGAACGGTGAGGTAGTTTTCAATCAGAAGCCGAAGAAGCCGTAAGACTACTTCTGTCGCAGAATCAGGTTGCCCTATGGTTTAAATCGTTTTACGCTGTGTTTCATACGTCGGGACAGGCGAAAATGCCTGTAATGCCCGAAAAGAAGCGCAGACATGGGGTTTTGGCTGGGCGTGGAACTACGTGAACGCTCCAAAGTTTAACATTTCATCCGAAACCCCTCGTCGGCGTTTTTTCGCATTGCGAAAAAAAGCGTCCCTTTTTGCCGCCGCAAAAAGTGGACGGCGTAATTTTCAAAACAGTTTTAAGCATGCGAGACAGTTATATGACGGCAAACAATTCAGGGGTGCTATCATGAAGGACATATTCGAGGGGAAAACAGTTCTCGTAACCGGCGGAACCGGCTCATTCGGGCAGAAATTCACCGAAACGCTCCTTAGCAAGCACAACCCATACGCAATCCGCATTTACTCGCGCGGCGAGCTTAAGCAGGTGGAGATGGAGCGCAAGTGGGGGACTGAGAAAACCCGCTTCCTCATCGGAGACGTGCGCGACAAGGAAAGGCTCTACCGCGCCATGAACGGCGTGGACATTGTCGTCCATGCTGCCGCGCTCAAGCACGTGCCTGTCGCGGAATACAACCCGGCAGAGGCGGTGAAGACGAACATCTTGGGCGGCATGAATATTGTTGATGCTGCAATTGACAACGGCGTGGAGCGCGTGCTTGCGCTTTCCACAGACAAGGCAGTGCACCCGGTCAACCTGTACGGCGCCACAAAAGCAGTGATGGAAAAAATAATCATACAGGGCAATGTTTACAGGGGCAAGGAAAAGAAAACGCTCTTCTCCTGCGTGAGGTACGGCAATGTTGTCGGCTCGTCCGGCAGCGTAATCCCGCTCTTCCTCAAGCAAAGGGAAAAGGGCGAAATCACACTTACAGATGAGAGAATGACGCGATTCTGGATAACGCTTGAGCAGGGCGCCAATCTGGTCATCAACTCGCTTTCAACCATGAAAGGCGGGGAAATATTCATCCCGAAAATCCCGAGCATGAAAGTCACCGACCTTGCGGACGTAGTCGCGCCGGGCGTGAAGAGGAATGTTACAGGCATAAGGCCGGGCGAAAAGCTGCACGAGGTCCTTCTTACCGGCGACGAGGCGAGGCACTCGAAGGAGTACGACAGCCACTTTGTGATTGAGCCGGAATACAAGTTCTGGGATGCCATAAACAATACCGGCGGCAAGGCGCTGCCCGAGGGCTTCTCTTACTCGTCTGACAACAACAAGGTCTGGCTGAAAGGCACGGAGCTCAAGAAGATGCTCGTCGAGCAGGGCTACAAGCTCTGAGGGTTTTAGCCCTTGGAGCCAATGAGCTCGCTCAGTTTGTATTCTTCGAACTTGTAGCTGTTTACTGTGAGCGATGCATTCCACGAGGAAATCAGCCGACCGAAC
>JAPLWZ010000070.1 GCA_026396335.1 Microcaldota archaeon
GTCGTAAATGCCGCTCATGAGCTCGAAATATTTTTCAGCCTCTTTTTTCTTTCCCACTTTCAACATCTCAAGCATCTCGCGCCTCAATTCGCCCACAAGGTCGCACAGGCCCGTAAGGTAAGGCTCAAAGGGCATCCCCAAGTCCACCCAAGCCGGCATCTCCTCGCCCTCAACAGCCGCGAGAAGCAGTCGTGCCTCGGCAATTTCCTGGTAAGGCTGCGCTAGCAAATAATCGAACTGCTTTGTCTTTGCAAAAGGCGCAATTTTTTTCTGCGCTGCCGCAATCTCCGCCTTGGCTTCCTTCATTTCGCCGGCGTGCAGCATCTTTATCCCGTTTGAGCAGTGCCTGACTATTTCGCGCACGCTTCCCAGTATTGCGTCCTGTTCCTTTTCGCGCGCTTCAAGCTCCTTAACTATCTTCCCAATATTAGCAGAGAACTTTTTCACCATATTCTCACTCCCACGGTACAGGTAAGATGAGGTGATGAGGGTTTAAAAATCTGCACAGCGCAGTGAAAGCCATGCAACCAACTCATACTGTGCGGCATGGAGCCCAAGGCAACGGCAGGCGTTTCCAAGGTCATGCGCCGCACAATATGACTATAGTCCTCTCCATGGGCGGCTCGCTTGTGAATCCTGGCGCGCCTGACGAAGCATATGTAACGTCCATTGTGAAGGTGCTTCGCAGAATGCCCTACCGCTTCGGTATAGTCGTCGGCGGGGGCAAGGCAGCGCGCATAATCGCTGACAGGATACGCGCAAAGGGCGGCAGCGAATTCGAGGCAGACGAAGCAGCAATCGAGCAGACCCGGGAAAATGCCGCGTTCGTGGCAAAAATAATCGGCAATGAGGCAAACAGGAAAATCCCGGTTGACTTTTCAGAGGCAAGGGAAATGGCGAAGAAGAACCGCTTCCTTGTGATGGGCGGCACCATCCCAGGCATAACAACAGACTCTGACGCAGTGCTGCTCGCAGAATGCCTCAAGGCTGCGCGCGTGCTCAATCTCTCAAACATTGACGGCGTTTACTCTGACAACCCCATACGCAATGAAAACGCGAAAAAATACAGCAAGATGGGCTATGAGCAGATGATAGACCTCGCCGGAAAAAATGACATGAGGACGGCGGGCACGCACTTCGTATTCGACTTCCTCGCATGCAAACTGATTGCGCGCAGCAAAATAGAGGCGCACTTCGTGCACGGGAAAAACCTTCTTGACGTGAGAAAGGCAGTGGACGGCAAGCCGCACGGCGGAACTGTAGTGAAGTAAAATAATCGGGAACATTTGCAAAGGGCATCTTCATGCTGAAATTTCAAGAGCGCACTGCCTCCTGGAACAATATGATGCTCTCGCCACTGAAAACGGCTGCGCTTCACGCAAAAAACAAAAAACTCGCGCTTGAGGACGGGCTTGAAAATTTCGGCATGCCCATCCTTATGACTTATCTGCCCCTTCTCCTGATCACTCTCGCGCTTTCTGGCAAACTCGAACTTGATTTCCTCGTTACTCTTGTTATCGGCCTTGCAGCAACAATAGTAGCAATATTCATCGTCTCATTCGTGCTCGCCGCGCTTGCATATGTGGTGGCGTCTTTCCTAGGCGGCAAAGCGTCATTCGGCAGGCTCTACTACATGATAAGCCTTGCATCCGCGCCCACGTTCGTATTCACCATAGTCATCAATATCGCAGTTCTCGCGCTTCGGGCAATGCTCGCAGTAATAATGCCGCAGGCAAATGCGTACCCGCTCCTGCAGATGGCGGGAGACCTTGTGGCGCTTTCAGTAACTGTTTACGGTTTCATCCTTCTGACAATCTGCATTAACGCGCTTTACAAGTTTGGTACTCTGCGCTCGCTTTTTTCCTGGTTCGCCCCCTCTCTTGCCATTCTCGCAGCGGGTTTCTACTTTTTCGGAGGCATAATCTTCGCAGTGATGAAATTCGTTTTCAAGACGCTCTGAGAAAAAATTGGCTGCATTCCTTCAGGACTTTTCATCAGCCATCTTTACTTGCCTTACAGCGATTCCCGCTTCCTTGAGGAGCTTCATGGGCAGGTCACTCATCGGGTATGCAGAGTTGAATACGACTTCCCTCATGCCTGAATTGATTATCATCTTAGTGCACATCAGGCATGGCGAAAATGTAGTGTAAATGGTTGCATCCTTGATAGAAATGCCATAGTAGCTCGCCTGCACAATCGCATTCTCCTCGCCGTGCGAGCACACGCACTCTTCAAGCTTAGTGCCTGAGTCTGCAAACGAGTTGCAGCGAGCGCAGCCTCCTTCGCTGCAGTTCCGAATGCCGCGTGGGGTTCCATTGTAGCCTGTAGAAATAATCCGTTTGTCCTTTACAATGACAGCAGCAACGTGCCTTTTCACGCAGTTGCTCCTTGATGCGACCACTTTAGCAATATTCATGAAGTACAGGTCCCACGTGGGGCGCGACGGCTTGAATTCAGTTGAAATCTCTCCAAGAAGGTCGTCCATCTCTGCATAAAGCTCCTTGAAGTCCGAGCCGTTGACGAGTTTTTTGGTGGCAAGCGCAAATACTTCCGCGAGCTTCTGCCCATGCTCGTCCTTGCTCTCCATTTCAAGCTTGTCAATTGTCTTGAATGCCTCAAATGAGCGTGGGTCTCCCTCTCTCCTTCTCGCTTTCATCCTCTCAAAGCGCACTTCTGCAGGTGCGTTGACATAAATGAGCGTCATTTTCCCGCCGGAAAGCAGCGCACGCGCCTCAGCAGGATTCCTGATGGAGTCAATCACATAATTCCTGTCGCTGAGCAATTTCGCAATAGTCCTTTTCGCAAGCACATCTGAGCCAAAGTTCTGCCTGAGCTGGTTTCCCTTTGCAATAAGCGCTTCGCGCGTGATTTCCTTGCCTTCGTTTGCAAGCTCCTCGCGGATAATGTCAGAAAGCGAGTAGTAGTAGAATCCCTTTCGCGCCAGGTAGTCGGCAACAGTGCCCTTGCCCGCGCAGTTTTCGCCAGTAAGTCCGATAATGATAGCCATTAGCTCACCTTCTCCACGAGAAATGAAGTGCCGAGGAAGGAATAAATAGCTACCTAGCCGCCGATGTCTAAACCATTATTTCTAGTAGCCGTTTCAGGTCCGCGACATTCACAATTGGCTTCCCATACGCATCAGTGTCGTCATTGATTCGCGGGCACGCGGTGTTTATGTAAGCGTCAAATGACATGAAATTCTGCAGGGCAATGGGGTTCAGTTCATTTGCAACGAGGAGCATTGCCTTCCTTCCTTTCTCCTCGAGCTTCTTTTTCGCAATTCGCGCGCCCGCAAGGTTGACCTGCCCGCATTTTGTGGAAACGAGTATCCCAAAGCATTTTGCATTGCTTGCTGCGAGTATGGAGCCCTTTCTTTTGCGCTCCACGCGGCGTATCTCCTCGGTTATCCAGTAAGAATCGCCAAGGTGCGGGTCGATGCAAAGCACCATCTTGTCTGAAGGGATGCCTGTCGGGTGAAATTTTCCGCCGCCAAAGTAAACTACAGCATCAACATCCCCCGCATTCTTGACAGAATCAGAATCACAGCCAAGCACCTGCCCGGGGTGGCGAACATGCGCGCCGCCCATGCCGAGTTTTACGGTGAAACCGAACGCTTCGAGAAGTTCTTTCACCCTTGCGGAATTTTCCCTGTGCTGGACTGGGAAGGTGAGCGCAAGGGTTTTCACCTTCTCCTTCTTGAGGAGCGCAGCGCCCTTTTCAATCACTGGCCCGGTTTTTTTCCAGTCAACATCCAGGAAATAAGGAACATATTCGATTTCAATGTCGCTTTTTACCTTCATGAATTCCGCGTGCCCGAAATGGATTATCTTTTCCGCGCCAATGTTCCGCGCCTCATCCAGGCAAATGTCGCACGCTCCGTAGCAGGGCGCGGCAGCGACAAACACTTCGTGCCCCTGTTTCTCAAGCTTGGCAGCCTCGGCTAGCGCCATTGCCTTCAAGCCTTCCGGGAACTGGAGCATTATCTTCATGTAATAGCCTTCGGACTAATGATAGAAGAAAAAATTAAAAAGAGACCGAGCCTTCAGGCTTTCTTCTCGACTTTCACCATCTTTACGGAAAAGACAAGCGTCTTTCCGGCAAGCTCATGGTTGAAGTGTGCCATATGCCTTCTCAGGCGCTATGGTGATCAGTTTTTCCTCGCCTTCCCTCATGCCGATGACGCCCTCGTCAAATCCCTGTATCATCTGGCCTGCGCCCACCACGAAACTTAATGGTGCGTAAGATGCCCTGGAAGGCAGGCCTGCTTTCTGTGCCACTGCTTGCACGCTTGTGTCAAATACAGTGCCGTCCTGCAGGCTGCCCACATAGTCCACGAACACCGTGTCGCCTTTTGCAGCCATTTTTGAATTAGCCTGCGCATTCACATTATCAACCCCTTGTTTCACTACCTGGCTTTGATCCTTTATTGCAGGAGTCGTGCAGCCGACTGCAAGCAATGAAATCACAATCGCCAATACTAGTGCTAGTCCGAACATTTTCATCTAAATCACCTTTTCGCGAATCAATAGTCAATGTTGCTCTTGTGCGCTTCCTCTTCGGGCTTGGAAAGCTTTGCCAGGCGCTTGAGAAGCACCTTCATTTCGGCTGAGGCAACCACGCGCCTTGTCCTCTCAACAGCATCCGGGTTCACCGACATTGAA
>JAPLWZ010000169.1 GCA_026396335.1 Microcaldota archaeon
GCGCATTCCTGCATTCTGCGGCGCTCTACATCACCAGTGCCATGAAATAGAATCTGTCCGGGTCGGATTTCACCAGGTCGCATGCGCTTGCTTCACTCTTGTTTTGCGCATATTGCACGAAGCAGCTGTCCGACTGGCATAGCGTGTAATCGCCCTTCTCAAGCGCCATGCAAAGCGATCTTGAGTCCGGGTCCAGAATCAGCTTGCAGCGGGGTAGCACATATTTCAGGCAGTTCGCCCGTGCGTCCATATTGTCAATAAGATTGCAAATGTCCTCTGACTTGTTCATCTTCGCGTTCTCGGTCAGGCAAGTTGCCCTCAGGCTTGTGCTCCTTATCATCTTGCAGACATCTAGGTTCTGGTTTGCGAAATTGGCATAGCACTCGTCGAGCTTGTCAGTCGAGTAAATATTCCCACAATAAGCAAGATTGTTCTTTTCCTTTGCAAGCGAGAGAAAGCATCCGTCGTTCTGCAGCACGTTGCCCGCGCTGCATGGCGTCGCTGCGGTGGCGTTTTGCTGCGGCGTGGCAACTGGCTCCTGCACCACAATCTGCCCGTTCTGCCCTGGCTGCTGTACGCATCCAAAAATCATGATCAATGCAATCGCAATAGCAAAAATTCCAATTGTCTAACTTTTCATTTCCGTCACCGTCTCTATCTTCGGATGCACTCTTTTTAACCATTACCTGTTTCAAACATGAATGCGGAGATGGCAGAGTCTGGTCAAATGCGCAGGGCTTAGGACCCTGTGCCCTAGTGGCTGCGGGGGTTCAAAAACTCAAAACTTTTTTTTGAGTTGAACTTATCCTCCTCTCCGCATTTATTATCCAAAAATTCTCGTGATTTTCATGCTCATTTTCCAGGTATTCGCGGGAAAAAAGAAGGACGACGAGGAACAAACCACCGAAGGGCATGACCCGCGCTTCGGCATACGCCTTAGGAAGGTCGCGAAATTCTTGAAAGCCCACCTCGAAGGGGGCGAAATGCCGCTTGAAGCTGCGGAAGTGGCTACGGCAGTTAGGCAGGCGCAGAAATATTTCGAGAGAAACAATTTGTCTGACTTCATGACCACTCTCACGCCTGGCGCACAAAACGCGATTTATGCGGGTTCATTCCTCTGGGGCTATGAGAACGCGGCAAAATACGTGAAAAACGCGATGAAACTTGTTGAAGCGAAAAACGATTCCATGCTTGATACGAGCAAAGAAATCCTCAAATCCGTGCAGGGGCAGGCGTCTCAGCAAAACGAGCTGGTCCGTTCATCTGAAAAAATAATCTGGACATTTTACAATGAATCCCTGAAGGATTTCCAAAAGCAGGTCGCATCGACCGAGATAATGGTGGAAAAGCCGGGCATTGAACAGCAAACCGCCCCCCTGACTGCAAAAGATGCGATTGCGCAAAGCATCGAGCAAAATTCCAGCTATCCTGCCCTCCTCTACTGCGTCAGCATGAAAGAGATAGAGCGCGAGCTTGAGGAGAAGCGGAGCGACCTGCTCACTGAAAAAAAGAAAGAGGAGCTCGTGCGCCTTGAAACGCAGCAAGTGGTGAAAATAGGGGAAGAAGAAATTGCGCAAATCCGCGTGGCGCAAGTTGCATTGCGCAAGGAGCTCAACATAATCGCATCGATGCCTGACACAAAGCAAAAAGAAGAGCAGCTTTCACCCGGAGTTGCAACGGTTTCCGAGCCTGCGCTTGCCGCCTCAATAAAGCGGCATCAGGAACTCATCTCGGAATACGCACGCACAGAGTGCGCCATAGAAGAAACGCTTTCCCAGCTTGAAATCATCCGCGGCAACGATGAGGCGCGCATAAGGGCAACGGTGGATGCGAACCTTCCGCCTCAGCTTGCGCAAATAATATTGCGCAAAAAGGAACTCGCAAAGCGCATCGCGCTGCAGAAGCAGCTGAAAAAATGGCTGGTTTTCTGCGGCAAAGGAAAAGGCGAGGCATCGAAAATCTCCCGCGGGAAAATAGCAAAGCTACTTTCGCTCACGCAGCTTCTCAAGAAATAATATATAGTATTCCAACCAACCTCCCTAGCAATCAGGTGCCCCTATGGCTGAATCTTCAATCCTTTTGGAATTCGCATTCTTCATAGTGTTCGCGCTTTTGGGCACAGTGGTGTCCCTCAAGCTTCGCCAGCCCTACGTCGTCGGCTTGTTGATATTCGGCGCATTGGCAGGGCCGCACATACTCGGATTGGTATCTGACACGAGCCTCATCTCCACATTTTCCGAGCTTGGCGCAATATTGCTCCTGTTCGCAATTGGCATCGAGTTTTCCGTTTCAAAAATACTCAAGTCCGGCTTCCGCGCTGTCGCAATAACACTCGCGAAAATGCTGGCGCTCTTTTTCTTCGGCTATGAGCTTGCCATCCACTTCAACCTCGATCTCACCACCTCGCTTTTCGCAGGCGCAATAATCTCAATCACATCCACCGCAATCCTCTACAAAATCGTCTCGCAAAAAGGAATGGCAAAGCACCCTCTGCTCCCGCTCCTGTTCTCAATGCTGATCGTCGAGGACATAGTCGCGGTTGCGGCACTCACATTCTTCTCAAGCATTGGCAGCACATCTGCGACTTACGAGGACAAATTCTATTCCGTTCTTATTGCGCTTGGGCTTTTGGGCGCATTTTACCTGTTTGTCCGCAGGCACGTGTCCAAAGCGCTTGCGCGGCTCATGCAGTCATTCACAGAAGAGGTGGCAATATTCCTCGCATTTTCAGTCTGCTTGGTAATGAGCCTTGTAGCTGCATTCTTCGGCCTCACGCCAGCAATAGGCGCATTCCTTGCAGGTAGCATAGTCTCCTCGCTCCCGAACGCACGCAAAATAGAAAGCACGATGAAGCCATTGCTTCTGATGTTCGCAGCGCTCTTCTTCCTCTCGCTCGGCATGAGGATCGATCCATCGGCAGTGATAGCCAACCTTCCGTTCGCGGCGAGCCTGACTGCAGTATTCGTGTTCGTGTGCTTTATCGCCGTGTTCACCCTCCTTTACATTACGGGAGCAACGCCGCAATCGGCAGTATTCGGCGCAAGTGCAATGGTGGTCATGGGAGAATTCTCCCTCCTCATCGCATCAGAGGCAACCGGCGAATATTCCGGCATGCTTCTTGCAGTCGGCTCATTCGGCGTTGTGATAAGCGCAATCGTCTCATCATTCCTTCTTGACAAGCAGGAGCGCACTCTTCTTTCGCTCCGTTCAGTCACGCCTTCCTGGTTCAAGTCCTCTGCATATCATCTCTCGCTTTACTTCGGCGGGCTGGTGCGCGATTTCTCTCCCAAGGGCAATTTCTGGAAAGTTTCCCGCGCCTGCTGGCGCTGCGTTGCAGAAAAACTCATACGCATCGCGGCAATTGCATTTCTCGCAGGCGTAATGCGTTTTCTCCTCCAGATTTCAAAGGTCGAGGCAACCCTTGTCCTTCAGCTCCGCTGGGCAATATTCATTTTCGCTATACTTCCGATTCTCTATTATCTTTACCAAATATTCAAGGAGTTAAAGCCGGTGTTCGACGCGCTTTCGCACACTATCGCGCGGCACCGGGAAGACTCTGCTGACGAGCAGATGATCCTTCGCAACCTCGTCACAATAGGCGTGCTCATTTTCATTGCGGCGAACCTGCCGGACATTGTGCGCTATTTGCAGCTTCCTGCAATATTCGATTTCGCCGACGACGTGTTCTTCGTGCTTGCGCTCATATTCGCATGGGACCTTCTCCGCCACGCAGCGCGCCTCCACCAGAAAAGGAAGAAAATCAGGGCAAGGGCGAAGAAGCGGAAATAGCGGCTTATTTTACGCTGTGGGCAAAGGTTTAAATATGTGTATAACCATACTTTAGTCTGAGGTGCATTCATGTTCGGCATATCGACAA
>JAPLWZ010000159.1 GCA_026396335.1 Microcaldota archaeon
AGGCTGATGACCAGGAGCAGCGCTGACACTGTGAATAGGATGCCCCTTTTCCTTCCGGCCAATTCTCTCGTTATTTCTGCCATATAGTCATCCTTACTATCGAGTAATTCGCCACAACGCTGTTTTTCATACCGACAAAATCCAGCCTTGCCCCGTACGTGCTTGAATTGTTCGAGGGCAGCGGCCCGTAATCCTTCATCCCGAGAAGGGAGAATGAGCCGCTTTCGTAATAATAGGTGGAGACCTGCAGGTGCGCGCCGACATTGGACGGGAGCGTGCCGTTAAGCGCAGCCTCTATCTGAGGCGTGCTGCCCGCCTCAATGATTCCCTGCCTGTCAAGCACATTCAGCGTGTCCTTGCCCACCCTTGCTATCCCCAGCCGGACATACGGCGCATCTTCCGCCTGCAAGGAAAGGAAGGAGACGACAACAACAGAAAGCACGAGAAGGAAAAGCGCAAGCGTGGCATCTATCGTGAACACGAACCCGCGCATGTGCCTGCCGCCCGCCATTCCCCCTCTAGTCATACAGCCGCACCCTCACTCTTACGATTGTGTCATTCAGCACTGCCACCCGCGTCACTTCAGCCGCGCGCGTGGAGTTCTCGTCCAGCCCGATGGTTGCGTATCTCGCGCCCTCGGGAGTTTCAATAATCACAAGGAAATCATAATCAGTGCCAAGAATCTGCTTGGCATTCGCATAGGGCATGGCTGAAAACGCAGCCACGCGGTTCCAGTCCAGCAGGTTCTGCTTTGATGCAAGCCCGATGCTTTGCGCTGACAATGGCGCGTTTGTCCAGTTTTCCGGCTGCCCGCCGGTGTGGACCAGCATTTCCGATATGTCAATCACCCGCGTATCCATGCCGCCGGAGATCGAAAATTCGACAAACTTTGATGTGAACAGGTCCCACTGTATCAGGAAATACGCAATGACTAACAGGAAGATGAAAAGCCCGGCTGCAAAGTCGATGGGAATCGCCTGTCCGGCCATTTTTTGCCTAGCCAACCAGAACACCCCCCTGCACGTTCCTGATTGGCGTGTCACTCGCTATGTAAAACGAACTCGCTGACCCATTGCTTATGTTGCTCGTGGAAAAGAGGCAGCCAGTGCCGCCTCCCTGATGCGAGACCGAAACAGTCCTGTTCTTCCCTGAGATGAAAATAGTGTAATTCGTGCCGCCTGCCACAAGCGGAAGCGAAAAAATTGAAGCAGTCCCGTCTCCGCCCGCGGCAACTGCTGAAATCCTGCTTGCCACAGCCTGGCAGACTAGTTTTGACTGGGTAAAGCTTGTGATCGCAGTTGAATCCTGCTGGCTCTGGTAGAAAAGCACCGTGGACATGGTGAATACAAGCAGCACCATCGCAACCGCATATAGAAACTCGAGGGACGTCTGCCCGGTTTTTTGCGCCACACCCATCCTTCTCTTTCTCACTTTAAATTGCTTGCTGGTAACTCAGAGGGGGAAAAGGGAGAATTATTAATTTTGGCAGAGGTTCTCTTCCCATGCGGGCGACAGTCTCATTTGCAATCGCATCGTCATTAGCCCTACTGCTGCTTTTCGGCTGCATCGCCATTCCGCAAGAGGTATCCAAACCACTTTCAGATGCAAGCAAGCCCCTCTCCGTTGCAAAGGCACTGGTGGAAAAGAGCAATCTTCCGCTGCCGAGCAAAAGCGATTCGCAACCGGCTCTTCCGGCAAGATTGCAAAGCGCGGATGCCGCAAACCAAACAGATGAAAACTCGTCCGTCAGCTCGCAGCAAGACGTCTCCCCCTCGCCTGCCAGCAACAATACCTCGACTATAGTTTCCTCTCCAAGCAACGAATCCGCGGAAGAACTGCCAACCAAAATCTCGATTTCCAACCCAAGCCAGCCGCAGGTTTACTTTTACTATTCCACTTACTGCCCATACAGCATCCGCATACTGCCCTACATGCAACTGCAGCAAACCCGCTTTGAGAATTTCACAGAGTGGCACTCATTCAACGTATTCACGCAGCAGGGATACTACTTTTTTGACAAGATGGCAGTGGAGCGCAGCATCCCTCCCTCCGGCCGCGTGGTTCCGATAGTGATCATAACATGGGGGCCGCACAGCCAGATGATGACTGGCATACAGGAGATAAACTCCACTATGGTTTCACTCATTTGGAATGTCACAAAAGACGCGCGACTGGCTGCGAACTAAAAAAGCAATCTTGCGAATCATTCAAGCGCTCGAATTAGTTTTATTCTTCACTACTGGCACGCCGCCGCTGCAAATGTCTCCAGTATCCTCATTCACCGCCTCATAAGTTACGGCGCGCATCTGCTGCTGCGCCTGCGAATCGCTTGCGCCATAGGTGAAAAGCGCCCTGTCCTGCCCGTGTATCTCCTGTTCAGGCAGCGACTGCGTAACAGTTCCATTCAGGAAAAAGCGCCATTTCGCAGCATCATTATTGCAGTAACTTGTTCCATTGTCAAGCGTGAAGCAAGTGTCGGTCATATTCATGCCGAGCTTAGAAAAGAAGTACGCCCATGTCACGCCAGTTGCATGCTTGTGCGCCAGATTCCCGTCGCCATTGTGCAGATGCGCCATGACTGCGCTATCGCTTCCGCAGTCCTCCACGCCATTCACATTCACTGAGGGCGACATGTATTTTTCCTGTGAAAAATTATACGCAACGTCATCAATGTAAACCTTGAAGTCAGCGTGCTCGTGCGCGCTTCCGAATTTCCCTATTTTCGCCATCTGCCCTGCGCATCTGGAAAGGAGAATGAGGCACAGGCAAATGCAGACTGCTACGGAAACAAAAGTAAATTTCATGCAATCAATCTTCCACTCGCTCAAACCAAAATTTTAAAGCGGCACTCCAAGGAAAGACAGCACCACCACAATCGCTACTCCGAGTACTCCTCCAATAGCGGCAATTAGGAATGTGAGGATGTCAATTGGCACATGCAGCAAATTGAAGTAGCCAAGCAGCCAAAAGAGCGCAAGCCCGAGTATGCCGTGCAGTATGAGCGGGACGACTTTCTTCAGCATATGAAATAGGACTGCGGCTATGATTATGGAAAGAACGAGCGCGATTATGAGTCCCCATGCCATAATGACGCATTTAGTAAAGAAAAATTATAACAGCTACTGCCTATTCTCCCCTGTTCGCAGCCCGGATATTCTGCAGCGTCGCCTTCTCCAGCGCCCCTGATTGTTTCTTCGTGAGCTTCATTACGGCAACCCCCCAGTGCGCAGCAACAAGGTCGCCCCTCTTTACGCTCGGCAGCAGCATAATCCCAGCGCAGGAGGTTTTCCATTTTTTCACCGCAGGCAAAAGCGCAAGCTTCCCCTTAACTCTCACCAGTTTCTGCGTCTTCACAATCACGGCATTCTTTTCCGTAGTGATTACTTTCCCCCAGCTCACCCTGCAATTGTCAGATGTAGAAACAGTTGGCGGCACAACATCAGTGATGCTATGTATGTACAGGACATGGAACGAATGGTGCGGCACAAAGCCGTCCGGCATTGCAGCTGCAAGCATTTCCGCCCTCTTCGCACTGAGCATCCCCTTCCCGCAAAAATCGTGCAGCATGAGCCGTTGCAATTCCGTCTTCTTCACTTTCGCAAGCAGCCTGTTTCCCAGCCAAAGCGCCTCAGTAACTTGGGGGTCAAACGGTTTTTTCCCATTCGCGGAAGCAATCCGCCGGAGCCCTGCTCCGCCGTCTCGCCAAGTGCTGCTGCACTTAGCGATCAGCTTCAAGTAAGAGTAGTGCGCATGGAAGTGCGTTAGCGCGTGCTTTAGCGCAAGAAGATTGGCGGGATCTTTCCTTTTCAGGTAAGCGGAAAATGTTCCCGCAAATCCAGATGAGCCGCAATACTTCTTCGAATTTGGCGGCAGCCCGAATCTTGCGGAAATTTCCGTGCCTTCCATTTCAAAGCCTGAATAAGGATTTCACTCTGTCGCGAGCGGCAAACGCA
>JAPLWZ010000009.1 GCA_026396335.1 Microcaldota archaeon
CATCGTAGAAGAACGCAAGCACCAGCCCTATTGAAGGCAGCATGAGCGCGCCTGCAATCATGCTCGTGTTCATGTATTTCATAATGGCTGCGAGCGCCGCCGCCCCGCCGAAAAGGCCGGCTGTGCCGCCTGTGAGCGAGTAGCTGTTGCCTCCGGTGAATGTGTTAAGCGCACCCCTGGCAAATCTTCCTGCACCGGTATTGTAGAAACAGAATCCTCCGACACTGGTGGCAGGGGGCGACGTGCCGCTGAAGTCAGTGTAAACCGGCCCCTCAAGCACCTTGTCTATGCTGATTCTGTCTGACAAATCAGTTTCCCAGTTCGGCCCGTTCTTGATGTATCTTTGGTCATCCAAGCTGGATGGCGCGCCAACTGGCAAGCAGCATATCGGCTTGCCTATGCAAGCAGTGCCGCCAAGAAGATTCTCGCTCGGGTCAAGTTCTGTCTGGTAGTGGTCGGTTGCTATTTCGCCTGCCTGTATCATCATGTACGGGTAAACGAAGAACAATGCTAGTGCTATGCCTATGAGCGCATTGCCGCCCGCCCTGATTCCGAACGACCGCAAAAACACCCCTGCCGGGAAAAGTATGGTAAGCATATTGTCTTTGATGAAACAGAGGATGAACTTATGGCCGAACCATTCCACAACCGCGGCAACCATTGCCTGTATGAGCGTGCCAAGCAGGTCGAAAACCGGCCTGAACATAGGCCCGAGCTGGAAGGTGAACATGAACCCCAGCTTCGCGCCCGAAGGGCGGAATTGAGGATTGATTGTCGCAAGGAAGGAGAACACCGTGCTCACAAGAAGCACTGTGGAAAAGTCTGCAACCATGGTGTTCCTGATGACTGTCGCATAAGTCCTCGCCTTGTCAATATTCGCCGAGCCGAATTCATAAAGCCCGGCAAAAGCAAGCGAGAAAATGGAAAGTATTCCTATCCCTTCCACAAAGCCCCAGACTGAGCTGCGCACAAAATCATTGTATTTCTGCGAGCTTGCCACGCCGGAAAGCGTCCAGCCGAGCGCCGCAACCATGGTGCCGAGCACCAGGCATACAAATGAAATCCCGATCAGGCCCCACACGTCAAATGTAGTATTAGAAGTGCACTGGTCCCCGTTTATCTGGGTGAATGTCTTTTCAAATCCGAAAAACGTCGCGCTGTTCGCTATCGCGCTCCCGAAAATAACGAGCGCAAGCAAGAGCGCAACCGCAAATGAGCCTTTCCGGACTTTCATCATGTTGATACCTTTTCGATCTTCCTCATATCAATCTTGACAGCACTGAAATCTCCACGTCTCCGCCTATCATGGGGGAGAAGACTTTTACTGCAGCAAGTATGGTCATGAACGCAAGGAACGGCGTGACGAGCGTGAGTATTATCAGTGTCGCAAGGGTGCCGATGGGGCCGTGCGGAGAAAATCCGCCGCTGCCCGTTGACATGGTCACCCAGTCGCCGACCTGTTCGTACCATTTGTTGCCTTCCACCTGATCCCAGCCGTTCACGAAGTTGCTCCGCATCAGGTCAAACTCATTCAGGTCTCCTTGCGCCTGCACATTTCCGTTCGAAGGGTCTGCGGTGCTGCAGACATCCATGTTCAGCTGGTTTTGAGAGGTAAACACAGATCCGTAATTCGGGTTCGGGTCAATCGTCCCCTGGTTGTTGCCCGGATTCAGCGGGTCGTTGAACATATTTGGCGCATTCACATTGTCATAAGTGCCGCCGAATGGCTTCCAGGTTGTTGTTTGCCCGCCGAGGAAGGAAAACAGCACAGCATCCGAAATCGCATAATACATCGGGAATACGACGTAAGAAACAAGCGCGATTGCAACAAGCAGCCCGCCGAGCTTTCGCGTGAAATAGAATATGCGCAGCACCAGCCCCATGGAAAGCAGTATGCCAAACACGGGGTAATTCAAAAAGTCCAGCATCACCTGCTGCACGCGAAGCATCATCATCGCCTTTGCCGACAGGTCGAAAAGTATCATGAAATATTCCGCGCCCGCGCTCAGGCCTGCAAAAGGCGCGATAGTGAGCACAGGTCTTGACTCCTCCACATTCAGATTAACTGAAACTTGCAAGTTGCCCAATAGCCCGATCATCATGTTGTTTGACATGTATGTGATCGAATTCAGGCGCGCCGTTTCATAGAGCATCTGCAGGTAATCTTTTGCCACAAGTATGTGGCATGGCTGCATCATGTGGTAGTTAGGTCCGCCCAGGCAGCTGGTGGTTGCAGGATTGCAGCACGGCCCTGTCTGGATATAAGTCTGCCACTGCGAGGTGCCTCCATAGATAATCCCAAACTGCATCCAGTCATCCATCACTCCCACGAGCGCGACTGCCGCCACTATAATAAGTATAGAATAGGCAGCCTGCCCCACCTCGCGCTTCACCCAAACCCGAAGCTGCTCGTTTCCGAAAAGCACCGATGCCATATAGCCCAGTGCAAGCATGAGAACCACTGTGACGATTACAATTCCCACTAGCCCCTCCCAGCCCCAAACCCACAATCCCTTGGTCGGGCCGCCGGAAGGGCCTGTGCAGCCCGAGAGCAGCACCACTAGCAAAACAGAAAGCGCGAGTGCAAATTTTGCGGTTTTATTTTCCATCAAATCATTTTCCTATCCTATTGAGCCTTTCCGGCTCAATCATCTGATAAAATCATCCCGATTTTCTCATCCCATTTTCTGGCTGATGAATTTCGTCGACCCTTTTATGAAAGCCACTGTGAGCGTGATTGAAAGCGCCGGCAGGAACAGCGACTGCAGGAGCAGGTACCCTAAGTAATGGAACGGATGACATATTTTGCTTGGTATGTCTATCATCCCGTTTTGCGTTATTGTCGCAGCGACATTGCCGCTGTTTCCGCCCGGAATCACTGACATGAAACTGTCGCACGTGTTGCTGTTCGGGATCGCTATCATGGCGCGCACAATGTGGTCGTGCATAACATAAGTATACGGATAAACGATGTCAAACCCTATCGCGCTTGCAATAAGGAAAGCGCCCGCGTCGCGGGTCGGCGGGAAAACGCGCAGCACCACTCCCGCAGGGAGCACAAACGGCAGCGCAATCCCGCGTATAATTTCGAGCACCACCATTTGCGCCATAAGGCTTGCAATGAACGGTGATATGAACAGCAGCAAAAAGTCCACCACCCGCTCCACGATGATGAACATCGGGAACATCGGGATGACTACTGCCCAGGGGCCGGGCCCCCAGCGCGCCTTCACATCGCCCATCCATTGGCTGTACAGCTTGAAGCCCTCGAGCTCCGCGATATTCGGCATTATCACATTATTAGTAATATAGTCCAGGTATTGCCGCCCCACTTCAAACTGGTCGCGCCCGGCAAACGAATCTGCCATTTCCGCGGCAAAGCACGATGCGCCGAAAACTGAAAGGAAAATGAAAATTGAAATAACGAGCTGGTAAAGCTCGATGGAGACAAAACTCTCATACTCCTGCCGCTTGAAAAACTGCGCTGCCATCCAGAAAAGCGCGAGCATGAATATCATTAGCGCAACGGAAGTCATTACAATCGGGCCGACGAGGCCCGTTATCATGTCCGGCATTGTGCAGATGGGCATACAATCAACTTGTTTCTATAATTTTTTCACTATGCCAACTTCGTAATTCCAAATATCCTGGGCTCGCCGCCAATCAAAAGCGCAAAGTCCTTCATCAGCGTGAGCGTGATCACAATTTCCAAAACAATGAACAGCAAGGCAACCACTGCAAACCTGGCAGTGTCAATCAGCAGCGTTTCCACAATCATGAAAAACGCCTCGTTCGCCCTTTGCGGGGATGGCAGCACCCACAAGTCCCAAACGCTATTTGATGTTGTTACGCTTATCTTGCGCCATTCCTCTTTTCCGCTGGTGACGATTCGGCTCCAAGCTTTTGACTCCTCGGGCTGCGGAGTGGGGTTGAAATAAGCGCTCTCAAGCTTGTTCCACGTTTCAGTGCCGGAGTTTTCTATGTTTGTGTTGATGGTGGTGCTGTCCTTGCCATAGCACATGCTATACGTGGACCGGTATTCAAGGAAGTCTGTCATCGGCACAACACATACGGTTGCCACGCCGTTGCCCCTGCACTCATTGGTGCAACAGTCATTGTTTATTGTGCACGCGGCGCCGACGCCTGCGCAGGTCGCACCAGGAGGCGTAGTGGGATTCACAATCGCCTCCCAGATCTGCTGGTTCACCAATATTGAAAGCGGGAAGACAAAGTACGCGGCAAACACGACTGCAATTATGGTCGAGCCGGTGCGCCTTGTGAAGGGCAGAGCGCGCATCAAAAGGCCGAATGGCAGGATGACTGAAATTGCCGCCTGCTCGACAAAGTTAAGAAGCAGTTTCTGCGCGGCAAACGCCGCCCAGAGCATGCCTATGAAATCCACGATAAGCGTGTGTATGTCGTTCAGGAGCGCAAGGCTTCCGAACGGCACGGTGCTGATATCTAGCCTGAACATTTCGCCGGGAAGCGGGATTGGGAAGCTGATGCCAAGCCCCGACAGGAAGCCTAAGAATATTTCATTCAGCATGGTGGACCAGTAAGCGGTGGTGAGCTTGGAAAGCATGACGCCGTCCGTGCCTGCGAAAGGCAATGGCGGGACAGCGCTTAACAGTGCCACAAAGTCTGGCTTGCACCCAAGGAAAAAGTCCGCCTGTCCAAATGCAATGTTGCCGCCCGGCAGGCTGCCTGAGGCAGGGAAGCTGTCGCTCGCGGCGTCATATGTGCCGTGCTGCGCTTCCCACTCGGCGCAGACCTGCGAATGCGGATAGCTGGTGGACATGAAACCGCGCGTCACCATGTCAAACGGCCCGCCTGGCATGATGAGCAAGGCGGCGAGCACAAGGACGATCGCGCTCACGCCGAGCTCGTACAATTCGCTTTTAGCAAAACCCTTGACTGAGGGTATGGAAAACATCTCGCCCGCCATGTAAGAAAGCGCGATTATGGAAACCGCAAGCGAAAATGCGGCAAGGACGTTGGACTGTGTCAGCAGCTCCTGGTATGTCAATGTGAGCAGCAGGTAATCAATCATCAGCGCCTCACCATTGCCAGCCCTTGCCGGCACATTGCTTTTCGGCAGCAATTTATATAAATGTGAGAAGGCGTAACAAATCCATGCACATGCTGGGTAGCGGGGCTTGGAAACGCAATCTCCTTATCGCGTTATTCTTTCTTTCGCTTGCTTCATCAATCTCATTTTCGCTTGAGCCTTTTTCAGAGCTTGCAGGGAGCGTGGACATATCCCTTCACATGCAAGGCTCGACTGCGGTTGTGAAGGCGTCTTACCTTGATTTTTCCTATTATAAGAAAGACGACCTTTCCACCCTTCCGACCGACCCCAGCCAATTCCACCAGCCTGGCCCAACATCCACGCAGGAAATCACTTACAGCCAAAAGCCGCTCATCAAGCCCAAGCTCTACTTCACATTCGACGGCTACAAAATAGCTGGTGCAGGTGGCGCGGCATCATGCGACCCGGTGGTGGGCAGCGACTTGGGCGAGGCATCCTGCACAGTGTTTGGCTATATCGATGGGACGGGCGCGCTGAAAAAACTCGAGGACATACAAAGTTGCGGAAGCATAATGGTCGAATACAGGGGCGAATCAGACACTCCAAATACGCACACCACCTCTGCGGCAATCCAGTACTGCCCCCGAAGGACGCAGGCAATAGGCGCGCTCGGGCCGGCAATCGCATCAGTATTTTCATCGCCAGCCGTTTTCCCGATCTGTTTTCCCGTGATGCTGATCGTCGGCATGCTGGTCGCATCAATGTATTATTCCGGCAGGGATCCACTCTCACTTTTCGACCTCACCACTCCGCGCCTTCCGCGCGTCAAGCCATTCCGCATAAAAGGCGGCGTTGCGCCGCAAATGATCCGCTCCATGATACGTAGGTACAACAAGAACATGATGATGTTCCAGAAATACCTTGTGGACAGCGTGGTCGGTGCGGCTGAAAATGCCAAGATGAACACGGCACAGGCAAAGCGCAAGGCAAACGCGCTTGCTTCCGGCTATAAGCGGGAACTTGAAAAGATGAAGCTCGCAGGCAAGACCGACCCGGCTGAATACAAGGCACTCACGGACAAATATGACAGGGCGGCAAGAAAGCTTATGGACAAATACAAGCCTGCCGACGGCAAGACTTACCAGTACTGGGCTGACCTGAATGAGACTGCACCGAAAGTATTCCAGCAGATTTACGCGCAATGGGACGCGAAAAACGCCATGGGCGCGGCAAGAGGGCCTGGCGGCGGCATAATCTGGAAAAAGGGCAGTGCGTTCTGGGACAAAATGACCAACGCATCCATCAAATTCGAGGAAACGAAATTCAACCAGTTTATTCAGCAGACGCCGCCCAATGCGTCAAGGCTCACTAGGATTGTAACCTGGCCGTTGCGCGCGCCTGTGAAAGCGCTCATCAACGGCCCGACCCGCTTTTTCGACGTAATGATGCAATTCCGGGCATCAAGGGTGGGGCAGCGCAGGATGACCCGCATGCTTGCGATCGGCACCCCGCTCTATCTCGCGCTCACAAAGAAAGACAAGCAGACTGGCGAGCGGAACCTGCGGGAGCTTGGCAAGAAAATCCAGTCACAGTTCGTAACAAAAGACGCGAATGGCAAAGACAAGCTCACCGGGCTTGGCGCGTTTGTCAAAAAATGGAAGGGGCTTGAGTTCAACAAGTTCCTGGACGAGCACAACCTCATGCGCAGGAAAGCAATGGAGATATTCAACTTCGTCGCATTTGCCAAGTTTGACGCTGTGCACCTGTTGCGCGTGAAGGAGGAGGTGCTGTACTCCCAGTCCCTGAAAGACGTGCGCGAAAACCAGATAGACGAACTTATCCGCGCAATCAAAACCGATGTGAAAAACACCGTGAAGGACAAAAAGCTGAGCGCAGATGACCAGAAAAAAATGATATTGCTATATGTCGAAGTAATCAACCGGATGCGGGAATTCAGAAGGGGCACAGCTGAGCAGCGGGAATACCAGTACGAGAACCTCGAGCTTAAGGTTATCAGCCTGACTGATGCGCTGAAAAGCCACCTTGGCAAATCAAAATTAGCGTCTTACACGCAGACAGAAAAATGGAAAGAGACCGAGAAATTCATGCAGGCGCTCATCAAGAACGAGTACAAGAACAGCAATGGCGAAATCGTGGGCGATACTCATGAAAAGTTCGCCGAAATTTTGAAGTACGCGAAAAACAACAAAATAGAGCTCACCGTGACCGAGCAAATACTCAAGGAGCACAAGGCGCTCGAGCATGCAATAGCCAGCAGACTGCTCCTCACCCGCGAGCTTTCGGAAAAGTTGGATAAAAAAGGGGAATCAATCAGTCGCGAGAGCATTGAGGCAGTCAGCGAAAAGAAGCTCAACGACTAT
>JAPLWZ010000075.1 GCA_026396335.1 Microcaldota archaeon
GCCGCCTGAAAAGCGCCGGCATGGGCGGGCTGTTTTTCATGCTCGCAACGCCTAAAACCGCAGGCTTTGTGAAAAAAATATCCCCGCTGTTTGACGCTGTTGCGGAGCTTTGACAAAGGGCAGCCGCATGATAAGGATTTTGGATTTGCAATCGAAGGGATTACATGAAACTGATTCTTGCCTCTGCCTCGCCGAGAAGGGAAAGGCTGCTGAAGAAACTAGTGAAGCGCTTCAGCGTGAAAGCTGCGCACATTGATGAAACCATTCACGCAGGCGAGCCTTTTTCGCGCGCATGTGTGCGGCTTGCTGAAAAGAAAGCGAGAAAAGTGTTTGATAAACAGTCAGTAGTGATCGGAGCAGACACAATCGCTTATTTTAGGAAAAAGAACTTCAGGAAAACGAGCGATGCGCGGAAAGCGGAAAGCATTTTACTGTTTCTTCGGGGCAAAACGCACTACGTGATTACTGGCGTATGTGTCACCTTCCCATCCGGCAAGCAAGTGAAATATTCAGTTAAAGCCGCAGTGAAGATGAAGAACTTTTCGAATTCAGAGCTTGTGTCCTACCTAAAATCAGGAGAATGGAAAGGGCGCGCGGGTTGTTATGATATTTCGGGCAAGGGCGCGAAGCTTGTGCAGTCAGTGAAGGGAGAAAAGGAAACGGTTGTAGGG
Source organism: Microcaldota archaeon (assembly GCA_026396335.1). Classification (GTDB taxonomy): domain Archaea; phylum Micrarchaeota; class Micrarchaeia; order Anstonellales; family Anstonellaceae; genus UBA10161. The sequence goes on from JAPLWZ010000075.1 coordinate 672, forward strand.
CTGCCGATAAAGAAGCTGAAAAACATCCTTTCTTCGGCGTAAAAATAGCACCGGAAGCACCGGCATCCTACTCAAAATTGCTTTTAAAGGAATCGACTGTCAGCCTTAGCCTGCGCGTGCGGAATGAAACGCGGGCGCACAGCAAAAGGTGACCACATGAAAATCAACATAGACGAACTGACCTACGAGGAAATCAAGGATGTAGTGGACCGATTGAGGCAGATGAAGATTGAGACTAAGTTCCGCAGGTTCGGCGCGACTATTATGCTGCAAACAGAGCAGGGAGTAGTCCAGGTCGCGCGGAATGAGGCAGTGGAACTCTACGGCGTGCCTGCGATGTTCTAGTGCTTGCTGCTGCAAGCAAGAAGCAAACAATATAAACGTATACGTATACATATACACTATGAGCAGGCTGGTTAACTTGTCCGACTCCATTTACGAGGAACTGACGCGCATGAAGCGCACGAAGAGGCAAAGTTACAGCGAGGTAGTTGGAGAGCTTTTGAAAAATCGCGGGCAGAAGGAGAAAACAGAGAGTCTGAAGGAATTGATTGCCTGGGCAGAGGAAAAAGCGCGCAGATATAGGGGCCCGAAAGAAAAAACAGACCATGACTTGATAGCGCACGGTGTTTCACGTGATGATTCTTGATTCCTCTTTGTTGGTTTCATTTTTCCGCGAATCAGACAGCAACAATCTGGAGGCGACCCAACTTCTGAAAAAGCATGAGAATGAAAGCTTGGTCTTGCCCGAATCCATTCTTTTTGAAACATTGACTGTGTTGATTTACAAGGATGGAGTGGCAAATGCAAAGGCAACCTACGAAAAGCTCACTTCAAACAAGCAAGTGCTCGTCCACTATTTTAGCGTGGATGAAAAGCGTGAGATTGTCTTGCAGTTGTTGGCGCAAACCACCAAGATTAGTTTTGAGGATATGAGCGTCATCTATCTCGCCCATAAAACTGACTCGGAAGTTCTTGCATTCGACGACAAAATAATCAAGCTGACTACAAAGAAGTGAAGGTGCTTGCTTATGAAAAAGAAAAAGCCTTCTGAAATGAACGACGAGGAATTATGGAGCCGCTCAGCTTCAGACAGCGCCTGGAACAATCCGAAAGACGAGGCTGCGTCAAAATTCTACATTGAAAGATACCTCAAGAAGCGCAAGGCAAAGAGAAGGAAGTCCTGATTATGCGCCTCTGGTCCTTGCACCCGAAGCATCTTGATTCCAAAGGGCTAGTGGCGCTTTGGAGAGAAGGGCTGCTTGCGCAGAAGGTGCTTGCGGGAAAGACGAAAGGCTACACTAAGCACCCGCAGCTTGAGCGCTTCCGCGCGCAGAAAAAGCCGATGGATGCGATTGGCGTGTACCTTTCCGAGGTGAAAAAGGAGGCGGAGAAGCGAGGCTACAATTTTTCGGGCGACAAAATCGTGAGCGCGCCAAAAGGCAATTCAAAAGCAAAATTGAAAATCTCCGTGACAAGCGGGCAGGTTGCGTATGAAATGAAGCACTTGAAGAGGAAACTTCTTGTGCGAGATAAGGAGAAGCATAGGGAAATTTCGAAAAAGAAAAGTTCTGTTCACCCTATTTTTGCTGTGAAGAAAGGGAAAGCTGAAAACTGGGAGAAGAAAAAATAATAACTGACAAAACGACTTTTAACTCAGTTCCATAGAAGATGCAAAGTCCATTCTTCCATCCATTTAGGCAAGGTGTATCCGTATATTGATTTCATACGGGAAGCTTTTTCCCCAATAAATTCCGTGAACGCCTTGTATGCCGCTCGCCCGGGTTTGTCAAGCCACTATATGCCCTGAAAAGGTCGTCTTTGCCGAGCTCCACCAAATATGATTTTTTGGGGTTGTCCTCATACCTCTCTTCAGGAGAGGGCACGAACATTCGCTTATCTGTCGCATGTTTGCCCATCATGCTGATGCAGAGCTCTGATAATTCATATGCCCCGTCTTCGTCCATGGTGGCTACTTGCACCCTGTCATTGAGAAAAAGCTTGAATGCCGGAAGAAGAGCGGATAAATCAGCTCCTTTGCCATAGGCCAGGCAGAGTGCATTGGACAGCAATTCTGTTTTTTCATGACCAGACTCCGCCAGAAGCACCGCGTAGTATGGAATTTCAGTTGGATTTTTTATTATGCGCTCGATCAGAGGGTGTTTTGCATTGAACCACTTGAAGTCTTTTGCAACATCCTTTATGAATTCCAATTTTTTAGAATCGAAGCCCGTACGGGTGAAGTAGCGCCGCCCATTCTGAAAATAACTCGCGCTGTTGTCGACAAATTTTTTCTGCTCCAAATTCACACCATGTTCAATTATCTTATACCATTTTTTAAATGCTCGCACTGACGTAGGGAAAGATGAAAATAATTAAAAAAGAAAAATAAAAATAGAAAAAAGAAAGAACTGGCTAAATTAAATTAGCCAAAGAGCGAAGAGAGTCCTTCAGCCGCTGCGGCTTCCGCCTTGGCCGGGTCCTCCTTCTTCTCTTCCTTCTTGTGCTCTGCCGGAGCCGCTGCCGCCGGGGCTGCTGCCACTGGCATTGCCGCTGCCTTCAAGAGCTCTTCGAAGTTGACTCCCTTGACTGCTTCGGCAAGTACCTGTGCCTTTGCCTCCTCGACTGGCGCGCCTGCTGCCTTGAGCACCGCGATGAGCGAGTCCTTTGTTATTTCCTTGTCAGCGCCCTTCAAGAGAAGAGCCGCGTGCAGATATGCGTCAATTTTCATGGTATTACCTCCTACTGTTTTTGTTCAGCCGCCGGCGTGGTAGAAGCGTCCGCGCCTGCTGGCTTTGAGCTCAAATTCCCAACCTTGCCTGAGAGCGTGTCTCCCAGTGCGATGGCCTGTGTCAGAAGCAACTCGGTCGAGACAACCGAGTAGACGTGGCCGTTTATCGCCATGTTCCTGCTTTGCGCGAATGCGTTCTTCAGGAGCGCCTCGATATTTTGCGATGTCGGGAAAGATGCGTTGTATGACACGTTGAATGCCTGTGCGAGTGACGCTTGCAGGTCCGCGTGGAGTTGCTGCTCGTCAATGTCAAGCACCGAACTGGTGTAGGTGAACTTGCCGTCGTATGCCGCGACCATATTCACCATTGCGTCGAACGGGAGAATGTTGAGTTTCTGGAGCGCCTTGCAGGTCGCGTCAGATATCTTTGCGCCCTTCTTTGCAACTGTTGAATCCTTTGCTATTATGATTTTGCCGCCCCTGATGGCTATCTGCCCTGGCTTTGCGCCCACCTTCACCTTGTTGTCCTTGAAGAACTTGAAGAGGTGGTAGGGGGAAAGGTTTGTGAATACGAGCGATGTCGGGAAGTCCAGGTGCGCTGCGAGGTCCTTCTTGCCGGTCTTTTCAAGCGCGCGGATTATCACGCTGTTCTTCGCTACCATGAATGATGCGTCGTTGCGCAGCTTCTTCTTGCTGGACTGGAGAATCCTGTCAGGGAGGTTGCGGATGTTGAGAAGCGCCACTACCGGGTACTTCTTGGAAACGGCATTGAGTTCATCTACCTTTTCCTTCTTGACCTGAATGGCCGGGCTGATTTTCTTCTCCTTTCCTGCGTGGTGTTTTTTGCGAGTCATGAGTGTCACCTTATGCGACTTTTACTATCTGGCCCATCGTGAGCTTCACGTAGACTGACTTGATGTTGGGCTCAATCACTTTTGCCTTCACCTTGTCATATGCCGCCTCGAAGTTTTCCACGAGGTCGTTTACTGCCATTGCCTCGCTGCCTATGAGGCACTGTGCAACAGGAAGGTATTTGCCCTTGGAGACCAGGCGGACGCGGCTCTTTGCCTGCTCGATTGCAGCCTTTACCGTGCCGCCTACTATTGGGCGCGGGAGCTTGCCGCGTGAGCCAAGCACGGACCCAAGGGATTTTCCGACCTGAATCATCAGGCTTGGCTGTGCGATGAATTCGACTGTCTTTGCGTATATGGCGAGCTTGCCCTTGTCGCCTGCGAGTTTTGCAATTCCCGCTGCGTCAATCACTTCGTCTGCGCCGGCGTTCTTTGCTTCAAGCGCCATCTGTGTGTCTGCGAATACGACTACTTTCTGTGTCTTGCCCTTGCCTTTGGGGAGAATGATGTCGATGTTCAAGCGGTTTTCAGCCTTTGCAAAATCGATGTTGCGGAAGTTTATGATGAACTCTAGCGATTGTGTGAACTTGCGCTTTCCTTTCTCTTCCAGCGCCTTGGTTATAGCTTCGGTTATTTTTTTCCTGTCCATGTGAATTCCCTCCCATTGCCGCGCATGCGCGGGGAATGGTTACGGCGGGAAAAGCCGTTGGCTCTCATATAATAACAAAAGTTTAAAAAGCTTGGGAAACGGCGGCTGCCTCAATGAGTTCGAGCGCACAGATGAACTGTTTATATGTATTTCCACTTAGAATAACGGCATGCAGAAAACAAAAGTGCTTCGTGTACTGGATGTCGCCAGCGACGGAAGCAAAACTGAGCGGATATACCTTAACCTCCTTAGCTCGAAAAAATTTGAAAACGTGATTGTGAAAGCGTTCGCGGATAAAATATGCGAAGATGAGAAGCGGCTGCCGAATGCTGTGATGATAAAACAAAAGGCGATTTTCCCGAATTGCCTCGAAAAGGAGCCGGACAACTTCTATGACCACGTCCATTTCCATGGTTTTGACGACAGGCGGGGCAGAGATAAGAAAATTGAAACGATTGGAAAATTTAACAAAATAATGAGCGGCGATTGTAATTTTGATAATGTCAGCGCGGAAGATTTTGAAGAGATGAATAATGTGGCACTCGCAATGTTTGGCGGATACGAGGCAAAACTGGCTTACATAACGGAACAAAAGACTGAAAAGTACGAATATGTGAGAGCGCTGCAGGACATTAGGAGGATTATGAAAAACGGAGGGTACTTCTTTTTCAGCATAGGCGACTCGTGTCAGCTTTTGAGCCAGGAAGATGGCAAAAGGTCGGCAGTTAGAGTTACATATGATTTTGTTTCTGCAGAATTCACACACGTACTTTCACTATATTCACAGCATGAACAAAGCATGGGCGGCTTATTGCTCTCACCTGCCTCCGAAGATTATAAAGTAAGGGACAAC
>JAPLWZ010000134.1 GCA_026396335.1 Microcaldota archaeon
TCGGATGTTGTGCTGCCGGTAGTTGTGACGGTTGACGAAAGCGTGTTTTGGAGGGTAATTTGCACCACTCCGGTTTCGCCAGGCTTGAGCGTGGCGGGAACCGCGCTTGCCGAAACTATCGATAGCGAACTGAACCCGAGCCCGCATATAAGCAGGAGCGCTGCAAGAATGAATATTGCATTGTTTTTCATAATTCCACCTCGTTTGTATCATGACAGAACCAATTTTTTCATCATGCCTGCATAATCATTGCTCATGACTTGTCAGCTATTTTCCCATCCACGATCCTGATTGTCCTGTGCGTTATCTTGGTGATGTTCAGGTCGTGCGTGACTATGATTATTGTCTTGCCCTGCGCGTGCATGGCGTGGAACATGGAAAGCACTTCCTGCCCGGTTTTGGTGTCCAGGTTGCCGGTCGGCTCGTCGGCGAGTATGATGTCCGGGTCATTGATGAGCGCCCGTGCGATTGCCACCCTCTGCCTTTGCCCGCCGGAAAGCTGGTTCGGGTAGTGGTACATGCGCGCGCCCATGCCGATGCTTTGGAGTATCCCCTTTGCCTTTTCTTCTGTCTTTGCCTCGTCAGATTCGTATATGAGCGCGGGGAGGGTGACATTTTCAAGAACGGTGAGCGACGGGATAAGGTTAAACATCTGGAAAATGAAGCCGATTTTCTTCCCGCGGATGTGGGCGAGCTCTTTCTCGGTGAGGCGGGTGGTCTCGATGCCGTCGAGCGTGAGCGTGCCTTTGGTGGGCGTGTCAAGCAGCCCGAGGACATGCAGCATGGTGGATTTGCCGCTGCCGGAAGGGCCTAGCAGGCTTGCGAATTCCCCGCGCTTTATGGACAGGTCTATGCCGTTTAGCGCGTATACCTTTTCCTCGCCGACATCGTACACCTTGTATACGCCGGAGAGTTTCATCAGTTCGCTGCCTTTTTTTTCCATGTTATCTGCCACCGTCAGCACGCAACCCGCCTTTACTGCCTTTACTGGTTAGGCTAAGGTTGTACTGCCATGAAATCGAAGCAAGAAGTTAAATTCCTTGCTTTTGACTTTATCCCATGGCAGGCACAGGCGGCAAAATCACGCAGATGGGCATTGCGGAAATTGCAAAACTCCTTGGCACACTTATTGCGCCGAAGAAAGGTGAGCGGCTGCTGTTTCTCACAGACTATTCTTCCAAGCCAAGCGTCCGCGGGCACGAGCGTGCTGAGCTTCTCGCCCGCTGGTACAAGGCCGCCTTTTCGCTTGCAGGGCAGAAAGGATTCCACCTGCTCCCGATTGTGAAATACAAGGAAACCGGCAAGAACAATGCAGACCTTCCGAAAACCGCGGCAATGCATGACGGCGGGCACGTGGATAACCTCGCGGAACTGATCGCATCCTCGAATATCGTAATCGCAATGACTGCTTATTCCGCATCAGCTCCGCTGCGCGTGATTGGCGCAAATGCGCACTCGCTCCGCATAATTTCAATGCCCGGCGTGAATGCAAGCATGGAAGGCGCGATGGCTGCAGATTATGTGAAAATGCAGGAAAAGGGCAGGAAGCTGCTCGCAGTTGTTCAGTCTGCAGTGGGCTTTGAACTCATATTCGATGGCGCAGGCATACCGCGCAACACTAAACTATACATAGATACTAGGGCGAACAACTGGATTTTGGAAGCAGGCGGCTGCATAGAACCAGGCGACTTCATCAATTTCCCGTCAGGCGAGCTTTTCACCCCGCCCTATGAAGGAGTGAGCGAGGCGGGCAGGCGCGAATTTTCCGATTCAAAGACGAGCGGCGTTTGGCCGGTTTATTCCCAGGCGGACAGCAAGGTTGTATTCCTGAAAGTTGAGAAGAACCGAATCACGCGCGTGCAGGGCGATTCTGCAGAGGCGAAGCGCATCATTGAGGACATTGCGGCAGACGAAAACAATGCGAATGTTGCGGAACTCGGATTAGGCATAAACGACAAGGCAAGAAGCACTGCCGAAATCCCCATCCTTGAATCCGAAAAATCAGGCCCGCATATTGCATACGGAAGGAACGACCACTTTGGCACGCCGTTAACGCTCGCAGGAAAAGTGCGCGCCACAGTGCACCAGGATTATGTTTACTCGCGCGAAACCCAAATTACAGTGACAATACACGCGGTTTATGCGAACGGAAGGCGCGTGCTCATTGCCGAAAGGGGAAAAATAGTCGTAATCTGATTTGCCATTTCTGCCTGCGCGCTACATCTGCTCCAATGCTTCAATCCCAATCACGCCAAGCGCGTTTTTTATTGCGATTAGCGCGGCGAAGTTTATTGCAAGCCTGTTTTCGCGCGTGTTTTCATCCTCGCAGGAAATCACAGGACAGGCATTGTAGAACTTATTGTAAAGTGTTGCGAGGTCAAGGCAGTATTCGGTAACCACATGCGGGCGCAGCTGGCGCGCCGCTTCCTCAACGACGAAATCGAACTGCATAATTTTTTTCAGAAGCGCCTTTTCCGCTGTGTCAAGCCCTACCTTTTGCGCGCGTCCTGCGCCGCCCTTCTATAGTATCTTGTGCGCCCGCGCGTGCGCATAAATAATATAGTGCGCAGAGTCACCTTCAAGCGAAAGCGCGGTATCCCAAGAGAAAATTATTTTCTTTTCAGGCGTGGTGCGAAGGAATGCGAACCGGATTGCGCCTGCTGCTATCGAGGTTGCAATTTTGCCGCGCTCTGCGCCACCCACTTCTGGCTTTATCTTGCCCTCTGCACGCTTGAAGCCTTCTGCGTAAAGTTCATCAGCAGTAAAGCCGATCCATGTCCCTTGTCTGCCTGAGAATTTTTCGTCCTCAAGCCAAACGTGCTCGTAGGAAAGGTGAACAGAGTGTTCCGCCTCTTTTTTGTAGCCCATGGAAAGCAGAATTTCCTTTATCACTTTCTGCGGGTACGCCTGCTCCATGCCGATCACATTCAGCACGCGTGTTGCCTTGCCGAACTTGCCTTTCCCGCCAGTTGCATGGTGCGAACTCATGTGAAGCGTTTTGTCATTCGGCTGCACGGTGCACTTCTCGTATTTGAAATCGTTTTTCAGCAAGCCGAACTTCCAGAGCTGGAATATCACGTCCTTGCCAGTATAGGTTGCAGTGCCGTCGCTGCGGATGAGTATTTTGTCTGGCGACTCCATGTTGGCAAACTCGGGCGAGGTCATCTTCGCCACCCAGCAGCCGGCGTTTTTGCCTCCTGTTTCTTTCATAATCGCATTGCTGGATTTCAAAAGCTCCATGCCTTCCTGGAAAATCGTTTTCAGTATGTCTGACTCGAATATGAGAACGTCATGGTAAACCTTGAACTTGAATGCGGTTTCATACTGCGCGACAACGCAGTCTTCCACGAGTTTCCTGCAGTCGCGTGCGGACTTGTTGTCTCCCTCTTCCATTTGCTTCAAAAGCGCGCGCACTTCACCTTGTATTTTTTCGTCTTTCTCGAATCTCTTGCTGACTTCAACGTATTCCTGCCCAAGCCACAGGTCAAGCTTGCCAGTCGGTTTTTTCCCCAAGTGAAGGAACCCCCAGAAAGACTGCGCCACCTGCAAGCCAAGGTCGTCTATGTAATCAGTTCGCTCCACCGTTTCTCCAGTGTATTCGATTATGCGCGCAACGGCATCGCCAAGGAGTGCATTTCTCAAATGCCCGATGTGCCAGGGCTTGTTCGGATTCACTGAGGGGAATTCAACTATTGTCTTACCCCGTTTCTTGTGCGCCTTGCCAAATTCACCCTTTTGTTCTGCGACTTTTGCCACTAGTTCTGCATAGAATGCATCAGAGAGAAGGAAATTCAAGTAGGGGCCCTCAACTTTTACATATGCCACCCAGTTCGGAAGCTGTATTTTGCCTGCGATATTGCGCGCGAGTTCCACGGGGTTTTTCTTTTCCTTTTTGGCAAGTGCAAAGCAAATTGAGGAGGCGACATCGCCGAACTGCCCCTTGGGCAACTCGATTGAGCGCTCCGCTTCAGTGACAGGCACGCCTGCTGCTTCTGCTATTGCCTCTGCAAGCTTTTCGCGCAGTTGAATGAACATGAAGTAATCATCGTAAACAGGAATAAAAAGCATTGTGAACATATCATCGATCGGGAGTGAGGCAGATGGACGTCTCGAAAAGGACACTAGGATTAGGAACGGAAAATGCATTCGTGGTTCTTGCGGAAGTGAATGCGCTGAAGCGCGAGGGAAAGGACCTCATTAGTTTCTGCATCGGGCAGCCTGATTTTGACACGCCGCAGAACATCAAGGATGCGGCAAAGAAGGCGATTGACGCCGGAAAAACGGGTTATACCGACTCCGCAGGCGTGTTCGAAGTGCGCGCAGCAATTGCAAAGCATTTGTCAGTCACCCGCAAGATTGACGTTAAGCCCGAGCACGTTGTGATCGCAAACGGCGCAAAACCATTCATTGCATACGCGATTGCCTGCACCACTGATTACGGCGTGGGCGACGAAGTGATTTACCCCAACCCCGGATTTCCAATTTACGAGTCACAAATAATCGCAAGCGGCGCAGTGCCTGTGCCCCTGCCGCTCACCGAAAAGAAAAAGTTCAGCTTTGAAATAGACGAACTGAAAAATAGGATAAGCAACAGAACGAAAATGCTCATCATCAACACGCCGCACAACCCGACAGGCGGCATACTTGAAGAGGACGATTTGCGAGAAGTTGCCGCACTTGCGAAAAAGCACGACTTCTGGGTTTATGCAGATGAAATTTACTGCAGAATCGCATACGACAAGGAGTTCAAGAGCATTGCAAGCTTGCCTGGAATGTACGAACGGACAATTATTTCCGATGGTGCATCCAAGGCATACGCAATGACTGGCTGGAGAATGGGCTATATTGCAAACCAGTTTCTTGCGCCCTATGTCGCGCGCTGGGTGACGAATACGGAAAGTTGCGCAAACCACATGGCGCAGTACGCCATGATGGAAGCAGTCTCTGGCCCGCAAGATGAAAGCAAGAAAATGGTGCAGAGCTTCCGCGAGCGACGCGAACTCATTGTAAAGTTGCTGAACGAGCTTGACGGCGTGAAATGCCTCATGCCAGGCGGCGCATTCTATGCTTACCCGAATGTCACAGACGCAGTAAAGCGGCTTGGGCTGAAGGATTCCGAGGAACTGCGAAAGTTGCTGCTCAAAAACGGCGTGGCAGTTCTCGCAGACATACACTTCGGCAAGCGGAACCCTGGCGAAACAGAACAATATATCCGCCTGAGCTATGCCACTTCAAAAGACAACATTATAGAGGGGCTGCGCAGGATGAAAACAGTAATTGGCAGCAAGGATACAGAAACGGGAACACTCTCGTTCTGATTTAGCCAGATAGGGCAAAATGAGTGATCTTATGGGCATTATTGGAAACGATGGTCAGGGGAAAAAATATTCCGTTGAGGACATCAAAAAGTCCGCAAATGAAATGCGCGGCTACTCGCTCATCTCCCTCCACTGCGCAGGCTCGGGACACTCGGGCGGCACGCTTTCTGCAATGGACATTGTTTCAGTTCTCTACTTGCGTACCATGAAGCACAAACCGCACGAACCAGAATGGCCGGGCAGAGACCGCCTCATGTTTTCAGGCGGGCACAAGACGCCTGCTTGGTACACGCCGCTTGGCTACACCGGCTACTTTGACATTAAGGAAACCGCCACTCTTCGGAAATTAGGCTCGCCCTTTCAGGGGCACCCTGACAGGAAAAAATGCAAGGGAATTGAAATTTCCTGCGGCTCGCTTGGTCAAGGCCTTTCAATTGCAGTCGGCGATGCACTCGCAGGCAAATTAGACGGCAAGGATTACAGAGTATTTTGCATAATGGGCGACGGCGAGCAGCAGGAAGGGCAGATATGGGAAGCCGCAATGGAAGCAGGCCACTACAAGCTGGACAACCTTGTCGCAATTGTGGACAAGAACTCGCTGCAGATTGACGGGAATGTGAAGGATGTGATGAACATTGACCCGCTCGGCGACAAGTACCGCGCATTCGGATTCCACGTGATTGAGTGCGACGGGCACTCTGTTGAGCAACTCATTGCCGCATTTGAGGAAGCGGCTGCCACAAAAGGCAAGCCAAGCGTGATAATCGCAAAAACAGTAAAGGGCAAGGGCGTCTCGTTCATGGAAAATATTGCAGGCTGGCACGGCAGGGCGCCCACCCGCGAGGAACTCGACAAGGCTTTGGCAGAGCTGAACCTCACAAACCTTCCGAAAGACGAAATGATTGCGATTGCACAGAACTGGCAGAAAAAAACCGATGCAGAGATAGAAGCTGCAATGCCGAAGTTCAAGCGCAACTACTGGTGGAACGCGCAGGAAAAGATGAGAGTGGAGATGAAAGCAGCGCGCTTCGGGTTCGGCGAGGAGCTTTGCGACAACCCCAACCCAAACATAGTGGCGCTTGGCGCGGACATTTCAGGCTCGATTTGCATCAACATGTTCTATGACAAAAAGCCCGAGAGGAAAAACCGCTGGTTTTCCATGGGAATTGCCGAGCAGTCAGGCACCTGTGTTGCCGCTGGCTTTTCAAAAGAGGGCAAGATACCGGTATTCGGCACTTACGGTGTGTTCGCGGCAGGGCGCGCACTTGACCAAATTCGCACCACTGTTTGCTATGGCAACTGGAATGTAAAGATAGCTGGCGCGCACGCAGGAGTTTCAGTCGGACCTGACGGCGCAACGCACCAGGCGCTTGAGGAGATTTACCAGATAGCGGGCTTGCCGAACATGAGATTACTTGTTCCGGCAGACGTAGTTGAAACGAAAAAGGCAACACACGCAATGATTGACGAAATAAACGGGCCTTGCTACATCCGCTATGCGCGCGAGGCAACGCCCATCATCAGCACCGCTTCAACACCGTACAAATTCGGCATTGCAACAGTCATTCGCTACAGGGGCGAGCAGCCGAAGTTCATTGATGCATTTGAAACAGTGCTTTCCAGCGATGCTGCAAACAAGAACGAAGGTGAGGATATTGCAATTGCAGCATGCGGGCCAGAAGTGCCCGAGGCAATGCGCGCTGCTTGGATTCTGAAAGAGGAATTCGGGATTAAGACGCGCGTTCTCAACATTTCAACAGTAAAGCCGCTTGACCGCGCGGCAGTAGTTGCTGCTGCAAAGGAAACAGGTGCGCTTCTTACAGTGGAAGAGCACCAGAAAGGCGGACTGGGAAACATTGTCGCAGCTGCTGTTCTCACCGATTGCAGCACTCCAGTAGAATTCGACATGATCGGAGTGGAAGACCAGTTCGGCGAATCAGGCGCGCCATGGGAACTGGTGAAAAAGTTCGGGCTTGCTGCTGAGCATATTGCAGTTAAAGCAAAGAAACTTGTGGAACACAAGAAAAAATAACTGCTGCATTCGCTCTACTGCTTCTCATCCGACTCAGACTTTGCGTCTTCCCTTATGTCCTGCGCGCGGTAGTAGCGGAAGACAAACGCAGGCACGCCGACGCCGGGCACTGATAAAACGAGGATTAGGAACGCCCAGAGCTTGTAGCCGAGTGTGATTGCAAGCGCGACGCTCATCAGCACATACAGTATGAGCGAGAGCACTGCAATTGCATAGAAGAGCGAAACTGCAGGGTGGTTCAGGTCCGTGAATAATAGGAAGAATATTGCAAACAAAGGAGCGCAAACAAAAAATGCGGCGCGCAGCGCGTTCATGTATTTCCAGATCGCCGATGCAGTCGGGTTTTTCCTTGAAAGATCCGCGCTTATGTCGTCATCCCATACTGAAAATGCCATGAAAACCACCCATTTGCCTGGATTGCATCAATGGCGTTAAGGCGGCTAGTTTTTTAACCTTCATCTATAGCAAAATAACAAAATGAGCCAGGAGGAGCTGTGTAACGGTGCGCCGTTACACAATCCGCCAGCAGAGCTGTCGGGGCCGTGGGCTAACCTGGTACGCTACCGCGTTCGGGACGCGGTGATCTGAGTTCAAATCTCAGCGGCCCCACTTTCTTTTTTATCCCGCCCATTCATTTTTTTCAGCGCATCTCACTTTTTTTCAATCCGACTTTCGGGCAGATTTTATTCAGAGGGCACTTGCTGCACATGGGCCGGCGCGCAATGCAGATTGCCCTGCCATGGTGCACAAACAGGTTGGAAATGTTGAGCCAATCTTTGCGCGGAATGCGCGCCATCAGGTCGCGCTCTATTTTATTTTGTGCGTGCTTCCGCGTCAGACCCATCAGATGGCTCAGCCGGATTGCGTGCGTATCGACTGGCACACCCTCGATCACGCCGTATGAGTTGCCAAGCACTATGTTTGCTGTTTTGCGCGCGACACCCGGCAGGCGAAGCATTTCATCCATTCTGCTCGGAACTTTCCCGCCAAACTCATCCACAATCAGCCTGCAGGACTCTTTGATGTTCTTTGCCTTGTTTCTGTAAAATCCGATTGAGCGGACAAGAGATTGCAATTCAGCCAGATCAGCATCAGCAAAATCCTTGGCAGTTCTAAAACGCTTGAACAGCGCAGGCGTCACCATATTCACCCGCTTATCCGTGCACTGCGCGGAGAGAATGGTGGAAACAAGAAGCTGCAGGGGATTTATGTAATCAAGCGAGCATTTTGCCGCAGGATATGCGCGCTTCAAGATAGCGAGGATTTGGAGTGCACGGGCTTTCTTCTGCGCCGATGATTCAGCCATGGGCGATTTTTGCCGTCATGTTTTATAAGCATCAGTCAGTCGAATTAGGGACGCAGAAAACGCGGGCCCGTGGCGCAGCCTGGATAGCGCGGCAGACTTCTAATCTGAAGGTCATGGGTTCAAATCCCATCGGGCCCGTTCCTTCTCCTACCGGCATGCTAACATATATAAACAGTATTTACCATATTAATAGCATGCTTATCCACGACATAAGAGGGCAGGTATTCAAAAATGAGCCTATTATCGGGAACTGCTATGGCAACCCGCTAGCAGTGGCGCTGAGGGATGCAAAAAGCGTGAAGAAGGAATTGATACCCCTGATTGATGAAAACCGGGGCAGCGTAAAAATCATTGCAATGCACCCGTGCTACCTGAATACGATAAACCACAAGGCATGGATGCACCCTAAGCTTCCGGATTACGAGCGGAACCTTTTTGCGCTTTACAATAACCCGCTGAATTTTGAAATTTCCATATTTGCGCTCCACAAAGACAGAGGCGATCTGGAAACCACCAGGGCAGTATTCAAGAAAGGGAAGGTGGAATTCCGCCAACCCAGCATTATTATGGAACACGTGCCAGGCGGCAGCATAGTTAAGTCCGCAAGCCAGGCTGAGCTTGAAAAACTGGATGATGTTGCCAAGGACCCGAACCTCATGGCTGTGCTGCTCGTTGGAATGTACTACAAGGATTGCATAGGAATCTGCGATAACGAATTCACGGGTCTGCTTTTGAAACATGGCAGGGAAGACGTGAAAATCGCAGTCAATTTCATGCTAACTGTGATCAATCACTAGCCCTGCCTTCATTGTGCCGTTTTCCGTCTTTTATTTAAACCTTCTCGAAGTAATGGGTCAGCTTTCAAATGACAAATAGCATAAATTTTGCATTGTGGTTTCATGGTAGAACAAAAAGTAGCAGAAGTAATAGAACTCATAGACACTGTGGGCGAGGATACGTCAGTCCCGAAGAACATACGCCGCGCGCTTTCCGTTGCAAAGGAGAGGCTGAAGGGTGTGGACGAGCTTCCAACGCGCGTGAGCGCGGCAGTGTATGCAATTGAAGCAGTAAGCGAAGACATCAACATGCCAATGCATGCGCGCACGCAGATCTGGACGATACTGTCTGCGCTTGAGTCAATCAAGCAGTAAAAAAGTCAGCAATAAGTAGAGATTAGGAAAACAGCGGACGACCCTTGTGGTGCAAGGTTCGCCCATTTCTGAAAGAAAAACCGCGAGACGCCGATAAGGCTGAATAAGCGGACAGGGGAGAGGCATGAAAGCCGATATTGACGCAATCTATGCCAAGGGCATCCGTCTTAGCCCGGAGGCTTACGACTTTCTTGACACTGCGGCAATCAGCGCGGCAGTGCTCGAAAAACTGATTGCAAACGCAGGCAACGAGCCCATCATCAGCAAAGAAACAATCGAATCGCTCATTGCGCAGGAGGAAAAAATCCCGGTCGAGCCGGTGATTATCGCCCGCGCGCCATCATTCAAGCCAATTGCAAAGGAATACTCCTCAGACTTCCGCGTGCTTGAAGGCTCGGACCTGTCAGGCAAGTCAAACTGCACCGGCAAGATCGACGATTTTGTGGGGCACTTCAGAAACAGGTTCGAGCGCATCCAGAAGGTGCTGAGGAGCCGATTAAGTGAAAACTCAGTAGTGCCAACGAACAAATTGAAAGCCACGCAGGGCGACAAGGTGCGGCTCATTGCAATAGTCACCGAGAAGCGCGTGACGAAAAAGGGAAACATACTTCTTGATGTGGAGGATGAGGAGGGCAATGCAAAAGTGGTCATAATGAAGGACACTGCCGGCTTCAAGGCGTGCTCGAAACTCATGCTGGACGACATAGTAGCGTTTGACGGCAAGAATGCGGACGAACTTTTCATATCAGACACCATCACCTGGCCGGAAATACCGCTCATGCGAAAACAGAAGCGGACGGAAAAGGATATTGCAATAGTTTACCTTTCAGACCTTCATTTCGGGAGCAAGAAATTCCTTGAGAACGACTTTTCCAATCTCATTACCTGGCTCAATGGCGCTGGCGAGCGGCAGGATTTGGCAGGCAAGGTGAAGTACATAATAGTCGGCGGCGACGTGGTGGATGGCATTGGGATTTACCCGGAGCAGGAAAAGGAACTGGCGGTAAAGGACATTTACAAGCAGTACGAAATGTTTGACGAGGCTATTTCCAAGCTGCCGGATTACATTGAAGTGATTGTGGGGCCGGGCAACCATGACGCAGTGCGCAGGGCAGACCCGCAGCCGCCAATACCAACCGACCTTATTCACACTGATGTAACGCTAGTCGGCAGCCCATCGCAAATCGAAATTGAGGGTTTGCGGCACCTTGTTTACCACGGAACTTCGCTTGACTCAATCATTGCAGGCATGACTGGGCTTTCATACTCAAAACCCGAAGATGCGATGCTTGAACTCATCCGCCGCAGGCACCTTTCGCCAATATACGGCGATAACCTCATCGTGCCGGAGTCGCATGATTATATGGTGATGGATGTCGAGCCAGATATCGTGCATATGGGGCACGTGCACAAGAACGGGTACATGATGTACCGCGGCACGCTGCTCATCAACTCAGGCACATTCCAGGACAGGACTGACTATCAGGTGAAAATGGGGCACGTGCCAACCCCGGGCATGGTGCCAATACTCGAGGGAAAAAGCGGAAAACTGAATGTGCTTGATGCGCGGAACGGAAAAGTGAACTCGATAACATTTTCAGCGTGAGGCGGACATCAGCAGTGCAAGAAATTTTACGGTGTAAAAATGGACGAAGACATAGGAATCGAGCAGCAGGAGTATTTTGCCACGCTCCACAAGGAGCTTGACCGAGCGTACGCAGTAGCGGAGAGTGCACGCGGGAAAAAGTTTGACCCTTCGCTTGAAGTAGAGATAAAACTCGCAGCAGACGTTGCGGCGCGCGTGGAAGGGATTGTGGGGCCGCCAGGCATTTCAAAAATAATCCGGGAGCTTGACCAGCAGGGCATTAGAAGGGAAATAATCGCGCACCTGATTGTGAAAAAAATCGTGAACGGCGAATTCCCGATTGCGAAAAATGACAAGACGTCATTGATTGAGCAGGCAGTTCGCACGGGCGTGGGCATACTGACAGAAGGCGTGCTTGTTGCGCCTACAGAAGGCATAAGCAAGTTTGAAATCCGCAGGAATCCAGACGGAAGCGAGTATTTGGCAGTATTTTTCGCAGGGCCAATCCGCTCAGCAGGAGGAACCGCTGCTGCACAGGCAGTGGTGCTTGCGGATGTTGCGCGCCGCGAACTTTCAGTTGGAGACTTCCGCCCCACTGATACAGTCGTCAAGCGCTACATCGAGGAAATCGGCGTATACGGCTCCAAGTCCGCGCATTTGCAGTACAAGCCTCCAGACGAGGACATAGAGCACATCGTACGCTCGTGCCCTGTCTGCATAGACGGCGACCCTACTGAAGACGCAGAGGTACAGGCAAACCGCGACGTGCCAGGCATTCAGTCCAACCGCGTACGCTCAGGCATTGCGCTTGTAATTTGCGAAGGCATTGCGCAAAAGGCGTCGAAGGTAAACAAATACACGAAAAAAATCGCGCTTGACTGGAGCTGGCTGGAAAAAGTAATCAAGGTCGCTCGCAAGGAAGGAGTATATCAGCCAAAGCCGGATTACCGCTACCTGGATGAAGCGGTTGCAGGCAGGGCAATATTTGCCTACCCCTCCACAAAAGGAGGCTGGCGGCTTCGCTATGGAAGGACGAGAGCGACCGGGATAATGGGCAAGGCAGTGCACCCGGCAACAATGTACATATTGGACTCATTCCTTGCAGTCGGCACACAGATGAAAATTGAGCGGCCGGGAAAGAGTTGCATAGTGACTGCGTGCGACAGCATGCTTGGCCCAGTAGTGAAACTGAAAGATGGCACAGTAGTGGATGTGCAGACTGCTGAGGAAGCAGAAAAACTTCTGCCTGAAGTAGCAAACATACTTTTCCTAGGAGACATACTGATTACCGTCGGGGACTTTTCCAAGAGCAACCATCCGCTCCTGCCTGGCGCATGGTGCGAGGAGAGGTTTGAACTGATGGCTGCGAAGGCTGGCGTTGCAAACGTGAAGCACGACCTGTCAGCAGGCGAAGCAGTGGCGCTTTGCAGGCAGAAAGGGCTGCCGCTGCACCCGCGCTACACATACTTCTGGCATGACATAACCCATGAACAGCTGCGCGAACTTGCGCTTTGGCTCAAGAGCGGAAAGCCCAACTATGGAATAATGAAACTGGAAACATTTGAGCTTGAGTCCTCGCCTGCGAAAGTTGTGCTTGAGGAACTGTGCGTGCCCCACAAAGTGGAAGGCGGAAAAATACTTCTCGCTGGAGAGCACGCATACGCGCTTCTCAAAACGCTAGGCATAATGGTGGACAAGAAAATAGTGGAGGAAAAATTCGAATCCCTCTTTGATGAGAAAAAACCCATACTTGAACTTCTCACTCTTCTTTCAGGAATGAAAATAATGGCAAAGGCGCCGACTTACATTGGCTCAAGGATGGGAAGGCCTGAGAAAGCGCGCGAGAGGCGCATGGCAAAATCAGTGAATGTGCTTTTCCCGGTCGGAAATTCTATTGACAAAAATTCGAGCATCACAAAAGTGTATAACAGGATGAAACTGAAAGGAGACCGTGAGGGGAAAGGAATTGATGTTGAAATTGCGAGGATGAAATGCCGCGCATGCGGGAATATCACATTCTCATCAGGCTGCGTATGCGGCGGGCACGCGGTGCTGCAGCGCACCTGCCCCAAGTGCAAGCGGTCAATGCGTGATGAAGAGTGCCGAGAGTGCAAAATGCAGACAGAAGAATGGGAAAAGCGCTCGATCGACCTGATAAAACTGTTTGAAAGGGCTGCGGAAAGGTGCAGCATGTCGCCAGGTGAAGCGGCAGACGTAAAGGGACTGGACGAAATGTCCTCATCCTCCAAAATACCAGAGCCGATTGAGAAGGGGCTGCTCCGCGCAGCGCACAAGGTATTCGTATTCCGCGACGGCACCTGCCGCTTTGACTCAACTGACATATCACTCACTCACTTCAAGCCAGATGAAGTTGGCACGCCTGTTGAAAAACTGCGCGAACTTGGCTACAGCACGGACATGGGCGGCAAGCCGCTTACAAACGGCACGCAGATGCTTGCACTCAAGCCGCAGGACTTGCTGCTTTCGCGGAACGGCGCGGCATACATGCTGCAGGTAGCCGCATTCATTGACGATGAGCTGCAGAAACTTTACGGCATGGCGCCATTCTACAATTTGAAGGCAGAGGAGGATTTGCTCGGGCAATTAATGATCGGGCTTTCCCCGCACACATCCGCAGGCGTGCTTGCGCGCGTAATCGGGTTCTCAGACTCGCACGTTGGCTTTGCGCACCCGTACTTTCACTGTGCCAAGCGCAGGAACACGGACGGAGACGAAGACACAGTGATACTGCTGATGGACGGACTCCTGAACTTCTCTCGCTACTTCCTGCCCGAGTCGCGCGGCGGCACAATGGATGCGCCGCTTGTGCTGACAACCGAACTGCACCCGGACGAAGTGGACGACGAAGTGCACTCAATGGAAGCGTGCGCAACTTACCCGCTTGAACTTTACGAAATTGCAGACAGGTATGGCTCTGCATCCGAACTGGAATTGGTGACCGTAAAGAAACTGCTTGGGAAACCTGAGCAGTTCGGCTCGCTGCCCTACACGCATGAAACAGCAAACGTATCCGAAGGCCCGCGACAGAGCACTTACCTGAAATTCCAGGACATGAAAGAGAAAATTGATGCGCAGTTCGCGCTCCAGGACAAAATCCGCTCAGTGAATGCCGCGGATGCTGCAGAGAGGCTGCTCCTTCATCATTTCTTCCCAGACCTTTACGGCAATCTCCGCTCTTTCTCGCAGCAGGAGTTCCGCTGCCTTGACTGCAAGACAAAGTACCGCCGCATTCCGCTCACAGGCAAGTGCAACAGGTGCGGCGGGAAACTCCTCCTTACAATTTACAAAGGAGGGATAGAGAAGTACCTCGAGCACTCGGAGCAACTCGTCGCGAGATACAAGCTGCCGCTTTACATGAAGCAGAGGCTTGACCTCCTAAGGAAAGACATAAATTCAATTTTCGCGAAAGAAATCGACAAGCAGAAGGGACTCGCGGAGTTCATGTGATAAC
>JAPLWZ010000005.1 GCA_026396335.1 Microcaldota archaeon
GAGAAAGACCCTTACTGCAAAGGAAGCCATGGGTGAGAAGTACGCGAAAATGCTGGGGGATTAGCTCATGTATGCAAAAGATTTTCATCCGGGTTGGAAAGAATATTTTAACAAGCTCGACAACTCGGTTAAAATCAAGATTGTGAATAAAATGAAAAAGATCATTGCAGGGCTGCCCGGAAGGCATCTTGAGCGCGGCCTGCCATATTTTACTGCAGAAGTGGACCAATACAGAATTTGCTACAAATCAGATGATGTTGCAATGATAAGGCGTTTTTATTTTGTTGGAGACCATAAAGAGTACTTGAAGTGGATTGGGAAGGAAGAGATAGTGCCGAGTGATTAAAATGCCAAGGGAAATACGATCTATAATTGAGCTGAACCAAAGACAAACTAAAGAATTCTTAGCTAGCTTAAATGACAGAAGCAATGAAAAGGCAAGGCGCAAGACAATTGCAGAAGCGATGAAAATAAAATTCACTGTGATTGAGTAATCTCCTTTTGCAAAAATTTTCAGTAGCTCTTCTGCATCTTTGAGGACCAGCCACTCGATTTTTTGGTGAATTCTCGTCGTCCTCTCCAACAGCACGTCAGTATACCCAACAAATCTCCATCTCGTATTGGTATACCCAACATACCCAAAATATATCAAATTCCATTCTTTCGGGCACTTTCAGCGCACAAGCCCGCTTCCGGCATCAGGAAATGCTGCTAAACATTGCTACGGGGAACCAGCATACTAAGTAGGGGTTGTACGTGAGGCTATGAGTGTACTGTAGCAATAACGCGCACGAAAAATAAGAGTACCGTATTGGTGTGAAACTACTTTTTCCTCTCCATCGTTTCCTGCACCCAGTTTGCCATCGCATTTGCAAACGAGTTGAAAAATCCCAGTGAGTCTGCGTACTCGCGCGGCACCTCTATGTGGATGGCTTTTACCCGCTTGCGGGATTCGGAAAGGGATTTCAAAATGTCCAATCTGCTTTCAATGGCGCGGAAAGTGCCGCTTGTTGGGATGTTCGTGCGAAGAAGGTTTTCTATTGTGCGATTGAAAAATTCCGTTGCCTGTGCTATCGCGCGATTGCCCATCAGGCCCCTGTACTCTGCTTCTGACCTCCAGGTTGCCTTGTCCATGTCCAGTGCGTTTATGCAGTGCTGGAAGACAATTGCGTAAACGTTACCGTATTCCTCGTTTTTTTTCAATAAATTGGAAAGGGAGGGCGGCTGCTCGATCACTACGCCAGTGCCACGGCTGCCGCTTCGCATATTTTCCATCAGCGCATTCAGCATGGAAAGGGAGCCGTTCTGGCTGAAAGGCTGCCATACGTGGAAACTTGGCAGGTGTGCATAGTTTTCCGTGGCTATTTTGCCATGCCACTCTATTGCGGGCGTGCCCTTTACAAAATCAAAACTAAGCGAATAGTTGAATTTGTTCCCTGCTATGGACAAGGAACGGAGTGCCCACCACTGGCAAAGGGCGCTTCCGCGGATGGTTTCCACTTGTAAACCCATCTTTTCGAGCCTTTCCCTTACAGGAAAGACCAATTCGGAGTTGCCCGAGAGTGCTAACAAAGCCATGCCGTCTGCGTCGTTCCGCGTGCATGACAAATGGAAAGAGCTGATGGTAAAGGAGATATTCAAAAGCCACGGCAAAATGCTATCCCAATTCTTCCACCCAAATGTCAAGATGATTGGCGGCCGGGTTGGTGGAACGCTGGATGCTTCCACACTCTATGAACTTGCAGAGCTCCAGCACGCAAAATGGGGCGCAAAGGACGGGAATACGAAGACAGTTGAGAGCTACATGATGGACCTTGTGAGAAAGAAAGGCCCCACACCGATATTTGTTTACTTTAATGACAGCGGGCATGTGGAAGGCGCTGTTTTCCCTGTGCAGGTGGGAAACCGGCACGTTACTACCTGGCAGAATGCCGTGGATAATGACAGCGCAATTGGCGATGATGTTGCCTGCCCGAAAATTTGCACCTATGGGAATGTGGAAGGGGTGGCAAAGGCGCTTATTACCGAGGGCGTGCTGCCCTATGCCACTGTGCTTGCCTATTTCAGGGTTGTCTTTGACTTGATTGCCTATTCTAGGCCGGCTAATTACGGCCCGGAGAAAAGGGGCATAGGAATACTGGAACACCTGCCGACTGATCCGAATTGGGCAAAATTCCATTTCAGGAACGACGGAAGGCTGATTTGCGTGGTAAAGGATGCCGTGAGCGCGCTTGATGAAAAGGCTGGCGGCTACGGGTTTATTGTCGGCTATACGAAGCACCTGAATCCGAGCGAACAGATGCTCGTTGCGCTCAAAGCGATTGAGAAGGATGTTAAGTGGATGCTGTAGAGCCAGTCTCTAATTCTTCGGCGGGAAAAGCAGCCTGAGCGACAGCTCCCGGATTATTTCAACTTCCTTGTCCATGCCAAGCCCGCGCAGGATATTCTCGAGGCTTGCCTTGAAGTTCCCAAGTGAATCGCCAACAAAGTCAAAGGAATTGCTTATGCCCGCTATTTTGAAGGAGGAATAGGCTGCGAGGGTGAACAGAAGTTCAAGAAGCGCGCTTTTTTTGTATTTGCCCGCAGGCTGGATGAGTGATGACTCGTTGTTTTCGCATTCCCCTTTGATTTCAAGCGTGCCGGAGGGAGAAGTGAAAATGAGCGGGTCTTTGACCAGGACAAGATTGATCAGATTGGCCTCGCGCCTTTGGCTCGGGTTGGCGTAGTCAGTTGCGATGAATATGTCACGGCGGGCAAATCCTTTGTCGCAGTCGAAAGGCAGGTCTGCCGGAAACTGCCTGTAGAAGTAGAGCAGGCTTTCCTGGTGCTTGTGATAATTCTGAGAGTCTCGTTGGTCCAGCCTGTTCTCGCTGACGAGAGGGTGGACAAAAAAAACTGCCGAGTTAAACTCCTTTACATTGGCTGCCATGCTTTGTAGCTTGCGGGCTACTGGACTCAAGTAGAATTCCGGCTTGAAGGACTTGTGATAGTGCACCATAATATCAGGTTTGCATTATGTTCTAATTAACTGTTGGTAATTCTAATGGAGTTCTTATCCAATGCATTTTTGTTGAATAACCGGCGACTTTCCCCATGCGCGGATGCTACCAGTTGGCGTTCAGGTTCATTGTTTCAAGCATCATCTGCGCGATGGGCTCCTGCAATTGCAGAATGGATTGCGCCGAACCTAAGATTATCAGCGAGGGCGTGTTGTTAGGTATCTTGACAGTGCAATCCTTGCAATAGTCCAGTGCGTTGATTTCATATTCATAATCGGAATTATAGAGAAGCGGCGCGTCAATCCCCTTGCTGTAAAGAGTTACGGTGCCATCCGTTCCGCCAGTATATTTTACACTGATGAAGAATGCCACCGGCAGCTTCTCTGTTTCAACCCATTGGTTTTCTTTTGCGGCGCTAAGCTGGCGGATGTATGTGCCGAGTTTTTTGCGCGACACAGAAGGATTGAGATTGGCAACTGCAATGTCCAGGTCTTTCATCGAGGTTGTGGAATATGTGTCCTGTTTTTTTATGTGGTTCTGGGCGCGGATGGCTTTTTCCAGATTAATGCGACTGAGCCCTGTCTTCTTCTCAATGCGCCCGAACAGCCCGTCCAGCGAGCCTGTGCCTGGCTTGTTGTATTTGTCTATCGCGGCTGCAAAGCCATTGGGGGCTTTCGAGGGGAGAAGGCGGGAAAACTCATTCTCGTTCATCAGTTTGATCGTGCTGAATCGGCTGCAAAGCGCACCTGAGAGCAGGATGCGAAAGTCCGTCGGCGATTCAGTTGCCACTATCTTTTCCTGTGTTCCGCCGCGGGTGCCGCCTGCTTTTGGTTGTAACATGCCAGTGCCTCGATACATTTGTTTCTAATAACTATGACCTTGCGCGCTTGTGGCTGTAGTGAACGTAGCCATATGCGCTATCAGATGGAGAAAAAACTGCGCGGCTGCCGCCGTTTAACGAGACGGCCTCACTCACTAATTCTACAAGCGGCTGCTCAAGCAGATAGAGGTGCTTGCTGCTACCGTAAACTGCGATGTGGGGGATTCCCTTGAAGATTACTGAGTCCAGCTCGGCATCGTAATTATTTACCTCGATGGAATAGCCCCGGTCGTATGCATTGGCGATTAGCCCGCTTGCCACAGACTTCACTTTGCGCACACCCAGGTTTGATACGATAGACACCTGGCCAGCCATTTTGCCAGGGTAATCTATCCCGGGCGTTTTGCCGTCGAGTGAGACTACTTTCAAGTATAGCGAGAGCGTGTGGTTGCGTTTTATCTCCGTTAAGCCAAAAGCAAGATAACCGTCCCGCATGCCGCTCTCGACAATGCTATTGCAACTCTTAAGAAGTTCCTGGAATTTCGTGCGCTTGCCATCGAGTTCATTCCTGCGCTTGAGTTCCTCAGTGTTGAATATTTTTTTCTTATTGTAATTCTCGATTCGCTTGTCATACAGGGAAACGATTTGCGAAAGCACTTTCGCAACGTCTATGTTTGGACTGTTCTTGCTCCGGATTTGTTCTTTGATGCAGGAGGTAATTGGCATCTTTTTTGCCATCTCCTCGATTTTTACGTAAAAACGGTTGAATGCGACGTGATCGCCGCGAAGCGCGATCGCCCCTTTCTGCTCGAGTGCCTTGCGCATGTTAGAGATAGGCGTGTCGGTTACCACGTACTTCATCGCCTTATCGTGCATCTTTGTTACCATGTTATCCGCCTCGTTTATGCATATTTCAAATTCATTCTAAATAATTGTTAGTAATTCTAATTGAATTCTGCTTTTTTGTATATTGAACTTACAGCTAATGGAATGTACCGGTAAATTTGCTGCTCGCGGTCCGGCTCGTTCAGCTTAAGGAATATTCTTACTGCGTCAGTTGCCCCTTTTCCTATGCGCATCACCAGCTCGGAAATCACCGTCTGTGGGAGAGACTGCTCATAACCGACAACCAGCGTGATTGCCGGGGAGTTGAAGGGGTTCATGTGATTGTTCCCATACATGCGCTCTATATGGGGGGTCCATCTTGGCCATTCTTCCTTCTTGAAATAATTCGCGATATGACGGTTGAAAATTTCCCCTGCAAGGTCATTGTTGTGGCGTATCTTTGAGCTCAGCACGTACCCGCTGCTCTGCATGGGCCCTATTTCTATGTCAAGCACGAGTTTTTTTCCTGCGTGTTTTGCCAGGCGGGTTTCAAGATTCACCCTGAATTCCTTCATGTCCAAATTGCCCTTGCTGTCTCTGATTGATTCGTGCAAGTCTGTGTCAATCAGGCACCTGCTCCCGAATTTGCTTTCAAGCCCTTTGCGCACGATGTCTTTGGCCGCCACGCTGCTCTCGTGCCCTCTATAGTAGAGTACAATGAGCGCTTTCTTCGGCTGGCTGGTGTTGTTCACCGGCGCCTGGATGGATTTTTTCATCGCCCTTACAGTGCTGCAATCTGTTTAAAAACGTACGCTTTTTTATAGATTATACAACAGTTCTAAGTTGCCAGCCATTTTTGCCCGTGTAAAGAAAGAGCTTTCTTGAGAAATAGATGGTTGGAAAAATGCCTGCCTGATGATTCCTTTCCCTCTGTGAGCGCGAGAAGAAGCAGGTATGCGCTCGCAGGAAGTGCGAGGCGTTCGTATTCGGAAATTATTTCCTCCTGTGCGGAAGAGGTGAAACGCGCTAAGTATGCGTCGAAGAATGCGCTTTGCGCTTCGTCGGAAAGTTCTGACGGGCGGTTCCACGAGAGGCAGAAGGGAGAGAGGAAAAGTGCGATGTCAAGCGCCGGCGTTGCAAGCGCGGCGTGAGACCAGTTCCGGAGCGCGATCCCTTGCGGCGTCTTTACCCAATTATTGGTCATTGGATACGCGTTATTGAGTGATAAATATTCTGCTTTGTTTTTTGTTTTTT
>JAPLWZ010000129.1 GCA_026396335.1 Microcaldota archaeon
CAGTCAAGCGCGACATCAATTGCTGCCTTTATTGCGTGCGAGCTTTCCGGCGCGGCGATTATGCCTTCAGTCTGTGCGAAAGTCATCGCCGCTGCGAACACTTCCTTCTGCTCGTATGAGCGGGGCTTGACTATGCCTTCAGCGACAAGCGAGGAAACAGTCGGCGCCATGCCATGGTAGCGCAATCCGCCCGCGTGTATTTTCGATGGCACAAAATCCCTGCCAAGCGTGTACATTTTTATGAGCGGTGTCATGCCTGCCGTGTCGCCAAAGTCGTATTCGTACTTGCCCTTTGTGGTGGTCGGGCACGACGCGGGTTCGACCGCAATGAATTCCGCGTTGTTCTTGCCCTTAAGCCGATCGTAAATAAGCGGGAAGGAAATTCCTGCGAAATTGCTTCCGCCGCCAATGCAGCCGATGACGTAATCCGGCTTTGTGTCCTCCATTGCAAGCTGTTGCCGCACTTCCTGCCCTATGACTGTCTGGTGTAGCATTACATGGTTGAGCACAGAGCCGAGCGCATATTTCGATTTGTGAGTTGGGTCTGTTACTACTGACTCAATTGCTTCTGAAATCGCAACCCCCAGGCTGCCTGAGTGGTCTGGCTGCTTTGCAAGCACTGACTTGCCGTATTGCGTATGCACTGAGGGAGATGCATGAATTTTGGCGCCGTAAGTTTCAATCATTATTTTCCTGTAGGGCTTCTGGTCAAAGCTCACCTTCACCATGTATACTTCGCATTTCATGCCAAAAAGCATGGTAGAGTAAGCTAGCGCAGTGCCCCACTGCCCAGCGCCTGTTTCAGTGATAAGGCGTTCCACGCCCTCTTTCATGTTATAGTAAGTTTGCGCAATCGCAGTGTTGGGCTTATGGCTCCCGCACGGGTTGAGCCCCTCGTGCTTGAAGTAAATGCGCGCAGGCGTTTTCAGATGTTTCTCAAGCCTTTCAGCGCGGAATAGCGGAGAGGGCCTGCCCGAGCGAAGCAGCGCATCGCGCACCTCTTCCGGAATCGGGATGAATCGTTCCTGGGACATTTCCTGGCGGATGATTTCCTTGGGAAAAATTGCTTCAAAGTCCGCGGGAGACGCGGGCTTTTTCGTGCCAGGATGGAGCGGCGGGGCTAGCGGGGTTGGAAGGTCAGGGAGAATATTGTAGTATTCCCTGGGCACGTCTTCCTCGCGCAGAAGGATTTTTGTGTGCTTGATTGCCATGAGGTGCTTATGGGGTGAACGATTTATATTTAGGTGCAATTTTGTATATTTTTATACATTAACTAAACGGACCTAAAGGGGCGAAAAAGAAATCAGTCTGCGTTTTTGTAGAAGCCTTTAAATGCATAAGCGGAAAAAGACGACTGCGAATTTTCGTTTTGGTGGGTCGTTAATATGAAGTCTAGGATGAAGAAGTACAGGTGCGGCGACACGAAAAAAGGCATGGAAATAGTCGCGCACGCACGCCTTCCCACGCAATTCGGGAAGTTTATAATCTACGCATTTTGCAACAACATTGACGGCGAGGAGCATGTTGCCATTGTGAAGGGCAATGTGAAAGGGAAAACGAATGTCCCCCTGCGCATGCACTCCGAATGCCTGACCGGCGACGCACTGCACTCGCTGCGCTGCGACTGCCACGCACAGCTTGTCGCAGCCATGAAAAATATCGGCAAGATGCCGCGCGGAGTGGTTGTTTACCTGCGCCAGGAAGGCCGCGGGATAGGGATCACGAACAAGATACGCGCTTACGAACTGCAGGACAAGGGAATGGACACGGTGCAGGCGAATCTCGCGCTCGGGCTGCCTGCTGACGGCCGGGACTACGAGGCAGCGGCTGAGATGATAAAGGAGCTTGGCATCAGGTCAATCGCGCTCATCACAAACAACCCGGGCAAGATAAGCGACCTGCTTGGGCATGGGATAAAAGTGGTGCGCAGGATTCCGCACGAGTTCGGGAGGCAGAAATACAATTCGGAATACCTGAATGTGAAAAAGAAAAAGATGGCGCACCTTCTTTCATAAGATGCGGCGCCCCGGCCATAGCCTGGAACCGGAAGCGGCTATTATATAGCTTACATACGCTTAACCTGCTTGAGGTGGGAGAATGAAATTCGTAATATTAGCATTGATTGCAGCAGTATTGCTGCTTTATGGCTGCACTAATTACATAACGCCGCCAGCAGAGAACCAGCAACAGCAGAACGGGCAAGTCGTAGGCAATGACCGCGACTCGCACGGCTGCATTGGAAGTGCTGGCTACAGCTGGTGCGCCGTTCTCAATAAGTGCATAAGGACATGGGAAACAAATTGCACTGCAGTGGTTAAGGAACCTGCGCCAGTGGTGCAGACCGAACCCAAGAAGCAGTACACCTGCTCGCTTACCCTGACCCCAAGCACGATTGAAGCAGGCCATTCTACAGACGTGGGATTCAGCGTGGCGACAAAGGACAACGTAATATTCACTTATGACTGCGGTAGCGAAAAGCGCGAAATAGCAACAGGCGGGCTGACCGGCGGCGAGCGGCTTTGCGATTACGCGCAGCCGGGAACTTACACTGTTTCAATATACGCGGACGGCGTGCCGTGCGCAAGCCAAATGCTCACAGTGCAGACTGTGCCAGGCACAACTGCAGGCAAAAGCTGCTCGGCGAACCTGACCAAATCAGACATAGGCACGCACTACTACGAGATCACGGCCTATTTCGACGGATTCCCGTCAACTGACAGCATCAAGTGGATTTGCGACTACACGACAACAGAAAGCGGCATAGAAACCGCAGGCAACCTTGGCACGTCGCGCCAGAAGACGCTCACCTGCCAATACACTGATAAGCCAGCGCACAACTACATTGATGTGTATGTCGGCGGAATCCTGTGCAACAGGGTTACGATACCAGTGTAGGGAGCCGCCATATTTTGGCGTAATGTTTAGAATAGAGGTCACACCATCAGCATCGCCCCGAAGGACGATGTCTGAAAACAATCTGCTATTTACAGATGTGTTCGTTCCTTCGGGAGTACGTATAACCCTACTAAATGGCAATTTGAAAACAAGAGGAGATAACATGGAATTTTCGGAAATAGTGAAAAAGAGATACGCGACCAAGCTGTTTGACGGCAAGAAGGTGCCGGAGGAGAAAATGGAGAAGCTCCTTGAGATCATCCGCATGTCCGCTTCCTCATTCGGCCTGCAGCCTTGGAAGATAAATGTCATAACCGATGCGGCGACAAAGAGTAAGCTTGAGCCCGCTACATGGGGCCAGAAGCAGATAACCACCTGCTCGCACCTGCTTGTGATATGCGCAAACACGGACATTGTTTCGCTCATTGACAAGTACCAGCAGGCAATGATCGGCAGCGGCACGCCGGCGGACAAGGCAAAAAGTTTCGCGGATTATGTGCGCACATTCGAGCAGGGCATGCCAGAGCCATATTGAAGCTTCCGGACAGCCTTGTCCCAACGCTCGTAGTGCCGGTCGGCTATGCCGCGGACAAGCCGAGGGAGAAACTCAGATTCTCAAAGGAGGACGTGTATTTCTAGAACCAATTGAAGAGGTGGAGCTATGGATTTAGGATGGGGAAACCCGAAAGCAGGAAAATGGGCGACTAACGTCGGGCTTATCACAAGCGACGGGCCGAACGGGCCCAATATTATGGCTGCGGAATGGACATTCTACCTTTCCTACTCGCCCGCAATAATCTCCGTGCATATCGGCGGCTCGGAAAACGGCAAGGCAACCGCGGAGAACATAATGAAGACGAAAGAATTCGGCGTGTCACTCGCGGCATCGGACCAAAACGTCATTTCAAGCATTGCAGGCGGCTCAAGCGGCAGGGAAGTTGACAAGATAGCCATGCTGAAAGAAATGGGCATTGAACTTTACAAGGGAAAGAAAATCAATGCGCTCATGGTAAAGGGAGCTGCCACCAACGCGGAGTGCCACCTTCTTCAGGCACAGCAGATCGGGGACCACGTGATGCTCATGGGCGAAGTGATGGAAATAGACTCGGACGCCACAAAGGAGCCGCTCGTTTACTCCGGCAACAAGTACTATCATCTTGGGGAACAGGCATACAAGCCAGCTCCGGATGTGCTTGAAAAAATCGCGGCACTAAAGATTAAATACACCAAAAAGAAATAATCTTTTTGCAGAGGTGCTTCGATGGGTATTCTTGATAGCATAATAGGCAGTGTCAAAAACGACCTTGAGCACAAGGCTAGCCGGGGAATAACTGACACTATAAGCAAGGGAGTGGACGGCACCATCAAAAAAGGCCCGGCATCAAACGCCTGCCCGAAATGCAGGAAGGCGATTCCGGAGCCCCGCCCGAAATTCTGCCAGGAGTGCGGCGCAGCGCTAATGGTTTCCTGCAAGAAGTGCAAGGCAGAGTATCCAGTAGGCACCAAATTCTGCACGGAGTGCGGGAACAAACTTGGCTGATTTTTTTCTATTTATTTTTCAATCCCTAGCTTGCAAAATGTGACAATAGCACGCCCGAGGCAGATGGTATTTAAACACATCTTTCCATATTTTACACATGTTTATCGAGTATGCCAAACTCGCACAGATGCGCCCCAAAATTCTCCCTTCCCCATCAGCTGAAAAAAAGAAACGCTCACACGGCATTTTTCAAAGATTTCTTCTTGCAAGCACCGCCTCGTTAATGCTTCTCTCGTCATGCGGAAAGGAAGATGCGCGCCCCATTGTGAATGTTATTCCGCCCAAAAGGATGGAGCACATACTGATGAAGTTTGACATGACAGAATCCCTCCGCCTACCTTTGATGAAGCAGCAAAAGCACGATGGTTTTTATCTCCTTTACAGCGAGGACTCGGTTAAGGCAAACGCCGAGCGCCTGGCAGTTGAAATTGAAAAGTACCAGAACATTCTTCCCATTAAAAGCAGAGTAGGG
>JAPLWZ010000049.1 GCA_026396335.1 Microcaldota archaeon
GAGATGATTTCTGCCTGCGACATACGCGGAATTGCGCACATAACAGGCGGCGCGTTTTCAAAGCTCATGAGGATTGGCGCCTATGCGCACGTGGGCTTCGAACTTTCCGCCATGCCAAATACAAAGGGCGTGATGGCAGAGCTTGAAAAGCAGATGGCGAACGATTACGAATTCTACAGGACATTCAATGCCGGCGTTGGAATGTGCATTGTCTGCCCGAAGAAGGATGCTGCAGCAGTAATCGCAATTGCAAAGAAGCACGGTATTGGCGCAAGCATAATTGGCAGCATTATTGCAGAGGAGAATGTTTATCTGCAGAAAAACGGGAAGAAAATCAGCCTTTTTTGAAACAGACTAATTGACCTGATCTATTCTCCAGTAGCCATCAGGCTTCAAGTCGTCCATTTTCTCGCGCTTTCCTTTTTTCCATTCGCTTAAAGCAGTATAAGCAATCATAGCGCCATTGTCGGCGTTGAATTCTGGTGCTGCCACTCCGAATTTCGCGCCCTGCCCCTTGCAGACTTCATCCAGCATTTCGCAGAATCGCTTGTTTTGCGCCACTCCGCCGCAAACAGTTACTTCTTTTTTTGAAAACAGGCAGAGTGCGCGCTCTGCTGCCTCGCAAAGTTCTGCGAATGATGTTTCCATCAGCGAGTGGCAGATGTCCTCGTTGGAATGCTTGCCTACTGCTCTAACTGCAGACGTTAGAAGCCCGGCAAACGCAAAATTCATTCCCTTTACCGTGTAAGGGAGAGGGAAATACTTGCCTTTCTCTGCCAGGCGGGCGACTTCGCCGCCGTGTGCAGGATGGATTTTTGCCTCGCGCGCGAATACATCGAACAGGTTGCCCAAGCCCATGTCAAGTGTTTCGCCAAGTACAAGGAAACGTGGCGTGCTCAGCTGACCTTTTTCTGATTTTTTATTTTCTGTAATGAGCTGTGTGTTCGCGCCGCTCACGTAAACGTACAATGGATCAGTAAAGCCGAGCAGCCCGCGCGAAACTTCAAGGTGAGCGTGGCAGTGGTTAACTCCGAGTATGGGCTTGTCGTATTTTCCTGCCAGGAATTTTGCGCCTGTGCAGGAAACGCGCAAGCACTGGCCTATGCCCGGCCCGCGGGAGAACGCGAAGAGGTCGATGTCTCGGAGGGAGACGCCTGCCTGCTGCAAAGACTGCTGCAAAACAGAATCAAACACATCTGCGTGGTGGTCCGCAGCCTTTCTCGGGATGATTCCCTCGCCTGCCGGCGAGCGATACATGTCGCGCGCATTCGATAGAATTTTTCCATTCTCAACTATGCCTATACCAAGCGTATGCGCTGTTGATTCAATCCCCAGGCAGATTTCAGTCACGGCAACCACACCGCAAATAGAATGGAGAGGAAGTTAAAAGAAATATGCGCCACGATTGCCGGCACGAGCGATTTTGTACGGTAGGTGAAGAAGCAGAAAATTATGCCTATTGCAAATGCCACAGCAAGCTCGGCAAATGAGCCATAGGATGCGTGGAGCGCGGCGAATATTATCGACGAAGAAATTGCGCCGGCCACAAAACCAGCCTGCTTTCCGGAATTTATGCTCCACTCCGAAATCTTGCGGAATAAAAGCCCGCGAAACAGCGCCTCTTCTGCAATCGGGGCGAGCGTGAATGCAATTATGAGGGCAGGCAGCGAGAGCGTAACAAGCTTGTCCTGCACGTTTTGCGTGTCAAGCATTCCAAAGTAATTGAGTATGAGCGATATGGCGCCGCTTGCCAGGCAGGATACGATGAGTGCCAGTGCGCCAGCGCCGATGAGCGGGAGCAAATCATTCGTCTTGGGCGCGAGCCGCAGATACGCGAGTTCAGCTCCTTTCTTGCCTTTTTGGTAGGCAAATACGAATGCGACTGCGAGAAAGAGAAGGGAAAGATAGAATACTGAAGAGGACGGCGTTCCCACTGGGAAGAATAACAGTGCAATGGCGATCAGCAAGGCAGCGATGATAATGGAAAGCGGCTTCACAAAGCTCACTTTACTTCTTCTCGAAGTAGCCGCACTTGCCGCATGCGAACCTGTCCTTGTGGGAGGCGAGCCTTATGCCCGAGCCGCACTTGGGGCAGGATTTGCCGGATGCGTATGCCTTGAATTTCTTTTGCTTTTTTGCCGCTGGTTTTGCTGCGTCTGCCATGAGTGTCACCTTTCAATTTACTTCTTTGCCGGGGCCTTCTTCTTTGCAGCCTTCTCGGTCTTCTGTGCCAGCCCGTCGCGAATAAGAAGGTATTTCTTTTCAAGCTTCATGCCTTCCTTGGTTGAATAAACGTGTGCGAGAACAACGCCCTTCTGCGTGCCGAAACTGCCCCTTGCTGAGATTATCACTAACTGATCTGCAGGTGCGCCAGTGGCCGCACAGAGCGCCTCACGGAGATCCTTTCTCGAAGGCATTGCCTTATCAAAAGAGATTGCCGCAGTTATCTCGGTGCGTCCGAGCGCCTTGTTTTCCTTCTTGTTCGTTATTGAAAGTTCCATAGTTACACCTTAGTGAATCCTCGTTAGTGGCTGCTTGCCAAGTGCGCACATTACTTCGGCTTCCTTGCCCGCTGCCGCATCCTTGACAATTTCCTAACACGCATCTTCGCAGCGCCGTGCTTGCCTGGTTTTGATGAATCGATGTTGACTATGCGGCAGGGAATGTCCTCGATAATGACATACTTGCCTTCTTTCAGTTCTTTTGCTGAAGAAAATATCTTGCTCATCATACCACCTTTCTCACGAATAGGACCGACTTGACGCCGTAGGGTCAATTGGCCCACTGGAGCAAATACTCCAGTCGGACTTCTGTTAATTAAGCCGAATTGTTTTTAAAGCCCGTCGTCAGCACACGTGCATATACATAGCTATTATTTGTCCTCTTTAAACCACAATATTTAAATACTGTTTGTTGTATATAGTAGCTTATGGTGGAAACACAGGGGGCTGAGAAGAGCCTTGCATTCGAAATGAAGGGCGGAAAGCTAAAGGTATTGCTAGAAGACAACGTGCCCAAGGTCAACTTCAAGGGGCAGACTTATTTTGTGACAGAATCGCCCTCAGTCACCATCGAGGGGAAGAAGTACTTCGTGGATGAAATAGTCTGAGCACCCTGGCAGAAACACGCAGTCGCACAGGCTTTTTTATCTTAGCACTCTAATTCTGGCTCATGGCACAGGTGCAAATCACCCATGAGGACTTGAATGGGCTCATCAGCGTCAGCAAAAATGAGGCAATTGAGACGCTCACGATGTTAGGCTTCCCGACTGAAGTGATGGAAGACGGCAGGCTGAACGTGGAAGTGACGCCCAACCGCCCTGACGCGCTTTGCGTGGAAGGCATTGCGCGCGTGCTTGAGTGCTACAAGAGCGGAAAACCATCTATTTACGAGGTTGCAAAGCCGGAAATTGAAGTCGCAGTAGACCGGTCAGTTGAGAGTGTGAGGCCTGCTTTTGGCTGCGCAGTTGTGCGCAGAGTTCCGATGAATGACGCACTTTTGAAATCATTAATGCAACTGCAGGAAAAACTGCATGAAACGCTTGGCAGGAAGAGGAGAAAGGTTGCAATTGGCATTCACGACATCGACAAGGTAAAGCCGCCGTTCAGGTATTTTGCATGCGGACGCGAAGAGATAAAGTTCGTGCCCCTTGAGCGGACTGAAGAGATGACGCCGCTTGAAATACTCAAAAGGCACGAAAAGGGCATGGCATACGCTCATCTGGTGAGCGAGCGCTGCCCCATGATTACGGATGCAAAGGGGGACGTTCTTTCCTTCCCGCCAATAATAAATGGTGAATTGACCAAGCTGACAGTGGACACTATTAACATTTTCATAGACTGCACAGGCACCTCGCACGATGCGGTGAAGCAGGCAGTGAACCTTGTTGCGAGCTTCTTTCAAAGATGGGGCACCGCATCTCTGGAAACACCGTGCACGTTCCGGGCTACAGGACAGACATCATGAACGAAGTGGACTTGATTGAGGATGTGGCAATCGCATACGGCTTCAACAATTTCGAGCTGCGCCTACCGGAAGTTTCAACTGTGGGGAAGATTTTCCCTGAGCCTGCGTGCCACGAAATACTCATCGGGCTTGGCTTTGACGAGGTTATTACATGGACCCTTTCGAATCCCAAGCTTGCAGGCAAAGCATCGGTTTCCGCGCAGCACGCGGTTGAGATAGAGAACCCGCTTACAGAAGACTTCACAATTTTCAGAACTTCTGTGCTCCCGAATTTGCTTACTGTTCTTGCGGAGAGCAAAAATGAGCCGCTCCCGATAAGGATTTATGAGACAGGCTCAGTTGCCGCTCCGCATTTAGAAGAGAGGCTCACACTTGCATCCATGCACCCGAAAGCGTCATTTTCCGAGATAAAGGGGTTCGTATCATCGCTTGCGGAATCAAGCAGCAAAAAGGCGGAATTTGTCGCTGAAGAATATGAGGGCTTTATTTCCGGAAGATGCGCTGCCGTTTACTTTGACGGGAAGAGAGTGGGGCTGATGGGAGAGATTTCCCCATCTACGCTCTCGAACTTCGGCCTCGAGCAGCCGGTTTGTGCGGCAGAGCTGAAACTTTAAGCAGCTAATTCTTTTTGCCTTTTGGCTTCTTGAATTTTGACATGAGTGCGGAGATCGCTTTGCGCGCTTCCCCTGGTTTCCAGCAGGTTCTTTTTCCGACGATAAGAAGCTTCTTGTCCTTGTCAAACTTGTAGCCAAGCTCAATGAGGCAACTTTTTTCGTCCATTTTTTTCTTGAGCTTTATTGCTGCGAGGATTTTCTCGCTTACTGCAAAACCCCCTATGCTTGCGATCTCCGCGTCAAGCTTTTCCCGGATAGTGCCCTCATCAGCTGCTTCCGCCTCGGACATGCCAAGCGCGATTGCAACAATCTTGTAATATTCGCCAGAATGACGCAGGAAATAGTAGCGGATCATTTCGCGCACTGAAGCAAGGCGCATCTGCACTGCCTGCGCGGATGCCTGCCTCATTTTTTCAGGAAGCGCGGCAAGCACACGTGAGGATGAGCCGCCTGGTCTTGCGCTGCCGATGTCGCCTTCTTCTCCTGCCCATACATGATCCTCAATCACGAGAAGAAGGACTGCGCCAAGCTCGTCTGATTTGTAATCCTGTGCCTCGAGCCGATGCGAAAATTCTGCGAGCACTGCCTCGGCTTTTTGCGCGTCGCCCCGCGCGTAATCATTCAGGATTGCCGCCAGCTGCACCTGGATTTTTTTGATGTTCTGTGCGTCCTTTTTGAAAACAATCCTGCGGAGCATGTCCCCTTTTTGCATTTCTATTTCCTGCTCCTGCTTTGACACCAGGTTTGATTCAGTGAGAGGCTGGGCTGCAGGCATCCCCCATTCGCTTTGCCCGGATAAACCCATCTGCCTGCGAGCGCCGGATAGCTGGGCAGAATCTTTTTTGCCAGAGTCTTGCGCCTCTTGTGTTTGCCTTGTTATTTTCCCCATCCGGATGGCTGAAAGAGCGAATGCGGCAGTTGTTATTTGTTGTGCCCTATTTTCAGATTGCACTGAAAGCAGTTCCCTTTCCTTTTCTTTCGCTTTCCCCTTCACTTTCATGATGAGCATGCCAATTGTAGATATGGGCGGCATTAGTTTTGGCGCAAGCACACGCACCCGCTGCTCGTTTTCGGCTGACTGCATCTGCAGCAGGCGCATCATGGAATTGAAAAAGAACTGCCGCTGCACCGCAGTCATTATTGAAAGCGGGTTGCTGACAGGCGAGAATGTAAGGAGGGAAAATAGCGGGAGCGCGACCTGCTCATCAGAAGGCCCTTTTTGTATGGGAACAGACATCAGCACAGATAAATTTGGGTGCTAAAGGTTAAAATTAGGTCATGAAACGCGTGAAAGACGACGGAGAGAAGAGAGGCTAAGACATTATTTCCTGTGCGATCTTGTGAGGGTCAAATGCAACCAAATCCTCGTAGCGCTGCCCCATCCCAAGGAACAGGACGGGAATGCCGGTTGACTTTGCAATTGAAATTGCCGTGCCTCCCTTTGCGTCACAGTCTATTTTTGTGAGTATGGCGCCGTCAATGCCGATTGCCTCGTTGAACGCCTTGATTTGTTCTATGACCGAGTTCCCGCCGATTGACTCGCCTATGTAGATTTTGAGATCTGGCTTTGCAATCCTGTTCATCTTTTTCAGTTCTGAGAGGAGGTTTGCATTCGTGTCCTGCCTGCCTGCAGAATCTATGAGGACGATGTCTATTGCGTGTGATTTGGCAAAATTGATTGCGTCAAATGCCACTGACGAGGGGTCTGCGCCGTACTTGCTCTTGATCACTTTTGCGCCCAGGCGCTCTGCGTGAACTTCCGTTTGCTCAACCGCAGCCGCGCGGAATGTGTCTGATGCCGAGAACACTACTGTGAGGTTGTTTGCCATGAAAAGATGGGCGAGCTTTGCCATGGTGGTTGTCTTGCCTGCGCCGTTCGGGCCAACGAAGAGGATTTTCACGGGCTTTTCAGTTGATTTTACGCGCGAAAGGAAATCGAACTTCCGCTCCGAGTCCATGATTGACTCAAGAACGTACTGCACCGTTTCCTTTGTCTTTTGCTCAATTTGCCCTTTGGGGACTTTCATTCCCACGAGCTTTTGCCGCAATTGGCTTGTGACTTCAAGCGAAACATCATACGCAACATCAGCTTCGAGCAAGGAGAGCTCCAAGCCCTCAAGAAGGTCAGCCACTTCCGGCTCGCCTATTGTCACGTCGCTTGAGAAAAATGACTTTATCGCCATTCCCAGGCCTATTTTCGGCGCCATGCTGTGCTTTTCTTCCGATGCGCGCTTTCCAAGGCGAGACAAATCAACGTGCTGCGCGGGTTTTGGCGCTTCGATTGGTTTTGGTGCCTCAACTATTTTTTGTGCAACTGGAGCTGGTTTTTGAATTTGTGGCGCTGGCACTGTGGGTTTTGGCGCTTCGAACGGCGTATGAACCGGCTTTGGCTGTTCGATTGGTTTTGCAATTGGAGAAGGAACGTGCTGCTTTGGCGCCTCAATTGGTTTTTGTGCAACTGGCGCGGGTTTTGAAATCTCGACGTGCTTTTTTTGCTCTTCGGCTTTTTTCGGCTCTTCCTTTTTCTTTTGCTCATCGATTTTTTTCGGTGCTTCGGCTTTCTTTGGAGGCTCGGCAGACTTTTTTTCGGATTTTTTCCCTTCTTGCAGAGGTTTTTCTTCCGACTCTGGAATCGATTCTGCTACTGGTTGTGGCTGTGGCTGGGGAGTTTCTTTTTTCTCTTCCCTGCCAGTCAGGCCCTTGATGAAACCCGCCAGCTTATCCTTGAGAAGCCCGAACATTTTGGTTCGCCCCTGCAGCCAGCCCGCTTGCGCGCTTTGAAAGCCCGTCGATCTGGCTGATCACCATTTCGAGGTCCTGCTGCGCGGCATTTATCGAGTTTGCCAGCATTTTCTGCCTCTCTTCCATGAGCTTGAGTGCGTCTTCAGGCTTTTTCTCCACCATTATGTTCGCCCCTATGCCGACCACCACTTTCTCAGTGTCAGGCTTGGGGCAGGAGCAACGTCAAGCAGTTTTTCAAACGGCCTGCCGGTCTTGCCCTTGCCGATTGTTCCTATCACCAAAAATTTTGCCATTCAAATCACCTGTTGAGCATTATTTCGTTATTGCGCATCATACCATTCCCAATGCCTGCGCGACCCTGCCTACTTCAAAGCCAGTCGTTGCCTCGCCGAATACCGCGCCGTGTGAATTTGCCACGCAGCCAAGACCCACAAATGCCACGCCCGTGTTGAGCGTGCAGTTGGCGCCTTGCACCTTGAGTATTGCCCCTAGCTCTTTTAACTCTGCTTCATCGCAGCGGTTGTGCGCCGCAAAGCCCTTGTTAGTCGCAACAAGTGAGCTTCCCGCCGTAAGATAGCCTGCAACGCGGTGCGGGACTATTTCCACGCCCAGGCAGTCTGAAACCCTCTTGATCATTGCGCGGGGCATTTCAGGGTTTGCTATCCCGCCAAAGTCGTTTGCCGCAATGTTATTGCCTACCGCGGAAAACTCCCCGGAAAGCGAGAACACATTAAGATCCCAGCTTTTGAACGCATCCATTTCCTCCTTGCTGCAGAACGAAGGCAACACTGCGCCGTTTGAGTTCATGGTAAGATGTATGCCTGCGAAGCCGGACGAGCCGAATGTAGTTTTCATTATCGGGACATTCAGGCTGTCAAGCGAGATAATTAGCTTTGGGGAAGCGGAAATGTCGACTGCGACGAGCTTTTCAGACGCGCGGGCGAACAGGCCTATGTGCGGGTTCCCGAAGTTGCTGGATTTTAAAAATGACATAAAAATACGCCGCCAAAAGACACGAACGCAATTGAATTTGAAAAATAAAAAGAAAAGGAAATCACTTCTTTGCAATTGAGGGTGCAGGTGCCGAAAATGCTGCTGGCTTTGCTGGCGCGGGTGCTGCCGGCTTTGCCGCCGGAGTTGCAGCTGTTGCTGCTGGCTTGGCTGCAGACGCTGCTACTGCCTTCTTTGCCTCAGCCGCCTTCTTCGCGTCGTCAGCCTTCTTTTCCGCGTCCTTCTTCTTCTGCTCTTCGACCTTCTTCTTGGCGTCAACTGCCTGCTTTAGCTTTTCCTCTTCGCCGATCAGCCAGACTTTCGCCACCTGGTCGTCGCCTTTCACAATGCGCACCTTGATCCTGCGCGGCGGCTTTTGTATGCCGTCACGGAAGATGAGGTCGTTCACGCCTGCTGAGATTTTCCCTTCAGCCGCCTTCATGTGGTGCACTGCGAATTCGCGCACGAACTTCACCGCGCGCTTGCCGCGCTTCTGGCGCACTACGTCGTAAATGTCGCCGAGCGGGATTGTGTAGATTCTTTCGAGGTTTGCCATCAGTATCACCTAATTTTAGTTCAGCCTGTCGCGCTTCTGCGAGCGCATTTTGAGCTTCTGGTTGCGCCATGCGCGCCTTTCGCGGTTCTGGACCACCTTGCGGTTGGTCTTCGCTATCACGAAGAGCGGAATGCGCCTGTTCTGCTTGATTTTCTTTCCAAGCATGGACTTTTTCTTTGAAGTTTTCTTGCTCATCAGAATCACCTTAACCAATGTAACTTTGCTGCGCTTCCTTCTCTTTGCCATCGTGCCTTTTTTTCTTGTCAAACACTTCCTTGTACTCGTGCCACATCCTGTCCGAGGACTTGCCCTTCAGTATCTTTACCACTACATTGCGCGGCACCGGCACTGACAGCCCTTCCTGCGGCCTATAGTCGCAAAGCACCATGTCGCCTTCCCTCACTTTTGAGGCGATTTTCGGCTCTACCATCATTGTGAGAACGTTCTCGTCCCACATGCGGATTGTTGCCTGCACCGAAGTGTCAGACGATGATATGCCCTTGTCCTGGGGCGACAGCACTGCGATGATTTTTCCGGGATGGTACATGATCGCACCTCTGAATTTTCACACGAACTACTTTTTCCTGAATTCGATTTTTGTCTCTCTTTTTTCCGTCATCTTGACGAGAAGGTCGTAGATTTGCGCATCCGAGATGCGCTCCATTTTCCTTCCTGACTGCATGACATATGCGAGCGAGGACACGACCTTTTCATAAAGCTCGGGGTTGGATATGCGCACATTCGTCATGCGCTCATACGCCGCGGGCTCCATCAGCTTTTTGAGAAGCTCCCTTTTTTGCGCATCCTGCTGCATTTGCTGCATGCGTTTCTGTTGCGCATTCCGAAGCTTGTCTTGCTGCTGGTTCTCCTCGTTTTCCTCCATTGCAATCGCCAAACTAAGAGCTGGCCTCCTTTGCAGCGGAATCCATGAACTTCTTTCCTGCGGCTGAGAGTTCCCTGCCCTTTTTCTTCTTCGTCATGAGCCCTGCGGTTTCAAGTGCCTGAAGGCCTTTGCGGATGATTGAGCCGCCTGCCTTCCTCTTCTCCTCGGGCTTTACGCCGCGGGATTTCCTTGAGCCGTAGTGCGAACGAAGCGAACTGACGCCGACCACGCCGTGAACGTATGCGTTCCTCAGGAGTGATGCGAGCCTCAGATACCAGAAGTCAGGCTGCTGCGGCAAGCGCTGCTTGCCCGGGCCGGATTTCACCGTGCCTATCCACTTTGGAGGCGCAATGCCTAAGCCCTTCAGCTTCTCAGCTGCCTTTTTCACCAGTTTTCCCGGTGCAACGTCGTAAACAGTCACCATTCGAACACCCCATGTAAGGTAAATGAATCCAAACTTGAGCCGAAACTCGAAGCCGACAGTCAGAATTCCTCGTCATATAAGATGGGGGGTGTATATAAAACTATGGGAAAGGGGGAGAAAACGGGTGCCGCTGCCCGGAAATGCAACTCTGGCCCGGACTAACCCGAATTTTTAGGCTCATTGCGGTTGTCCTTCAGGCGCTTCAGATTGTCGCGCTTTCGCAGGTCTTCCTCTGTTTGGGCTACGGAGTTGACAAATGCCTGCGCAGTGTCGCGCTTGCCCCCAGGCATCTTGACCAGCTTGGGCGAGCATGCTTTACGCAAATCCCACATTTCCTTATGAAGATCGTCGAGCGTGCCCTTGTAATTTTCCTTCAGGGTCTTTTTCACCATTTCCTTCTTTTCATTCGGAGCTGCATTCTGGTATATTTTCGCATCTTCCAGTGTGCGCCCAGGCCCCTGGAAATAGATTATGCCATCTATTACATCGTTGGCTTGCGTTTCAGTCAGATTATGAGAGGAGATGGCGCCGAATATTTGGAAAAGCATCTCCGGGCTGCTGAACTTTTCCTTCAACTTGAACACAAGAGAGGGCACAGACGGCATGTTGCTAATCGCATTTTTGCCTATTTCTGCCAGGTTTCCGTTTACAATGACATTTTCCTTTCCGTCCCTATCCATCATCTGGCGAAGGAAAAAAGGCAGTGTCAGCTTCCCCTTGAAACTGATATTCAAATCCATAGGGCCAGGGCCGTTGTGCATTTGGAACAGGAATGCCATTCATATCACCGTAAAATGATACATCCGAAGTAGTATTTAAATTAGATGGCAAAAAGGGTCTGAAGATGTGAAAACCGCGCTTGCTGCGCTACGAGACGTTGCTGTGATCGTCATTTTCGTCCAGCTGCTTCTTCCTGGCTTTTGTTATCTTGTCCCGAGTGGGCTTTAACGCTAGCTCTTCATTT
The DNA here is from genome assembly GCA_026396335.1 of Microcaldota archaeon. Taxonomy (GTDB): domain Archaea; phylum Micrarchaeota; class Micrarchaeia; order Anstonellales; family Anstonellaceae; genus UBA10161. The sequence continues at coordinate 11,140 of JAPLWZ010000049.1, forward strand.
ACAACACTTTGTGCGCGCCTGGCTTCGGTGAAAAACGACGCGCCGTGCGGAGACTCGGGCGCAGTTTTGCTTTCCACCTGCTTGCCCATTGCTATGGAGATTATTGCGTTTATTTTTGGGATTATTATTTTGTTGATATAACCTGCGAGGTCAAACCCATTCATACCGAATCTGGCATTTACGCCCGCATCGATGCCGTCGCCCGGGTCTTTGCGTTCTAACTTCGAGCCCTTGCTCCCCATCGCACGGATACGGGATTTGTCTTTTGCCAGCCTACTTTTTACCTCTGCCAGATTCTCTGGAGAGAGATCCTCCATATTCTCAATCGCTTTTAGTATCATAATTTCCAAGCCGACCTCCCCTTTCTTAGGGTCGCTTGCAACCTTGTTCAGGAAGAAATCCACTATTAACGCCAAAATTTGAATTCTCGACAAAAAAGTTTTTCACCAGCTTGTAGAATCCATCGTGCACCTTAGAAATGAAAATTGCATCCCCTGAAAAAGAATTGTAATAGGCATCATAAATTGATTTTTCATTGCTATTAAGTACTCCGAATTTGAAGTCGTTTGCAATACGTTCACCCGCATCCCCTTTCACAACCGCCTTGATCACTCGCTTATAGAACTCCTCAATGCCGTTGATTTTTTTGTCATTTCCCGAATTCAAAACTCCGTTTATCCAGGTATTGCAATCATCAGATGGCTTGACGCCTTTCGCGCTAGATGGCGGCAATACATACGTTGTTTGGAAAATGAACATTATACCACCGTCTTGGAATATGCCTGAATCAGTATTTAAAACGGACTGCGCACCCGCATGAGCAGAGGTATTCCGCGGTTTTTGTTCTCTTGCGCAGGCGGATCTTAACATTCAGCCCTGGCACGAGCGGCAAGCCGCATCCCTTGCAGAATTTGGCGCGGCGCGTGCGATCCAGCCGGCAATTGTAGCGCGTGGAAAGCTTGCGCGCGAGGAATACATAGCGCTTCGCGTGCTTTTCGTCTTTTTTCTTTAGGGCTGAAGCTGCAAGCGGGAGAAGTATGTCGATCCGCTCGTAGACAATCTGCTTGGTGCTGCCCTTCTGCTCCATGCAAAGGAATGAATATGTAACTGATAAAATAGGAACTGATGAACATGCAGCTGACTGATGGAAAATGGCTTAGAATTGCAGGCATTTGCGGAATGGCAGCGCCGTTCATTGCACTCACTTGCGTTTTCCTTGCAGTTGCCTCTTGGCCCGCCTTTTCCTGGACTGGCAATGCGCTGTCAGACATGGGAATCGTGCCCGGCATTACGAAACTGCTTTTCAACAATGGGCTTATTGTCGGCGCTGTTTTTGCAGTTGTTTTTGCCTCCGGCTTTGTTCCTTTCCTAAAGGAAAGCGGGCTTGGCGCAGCCTCTGCGGTATTTTTTGCGCTGGATGCGCTTGCGCTCGGAGCTATTGGCATATTCCCCGAAGACGTGGCGCCAATGCACTTCTACGCATCAGTGGCATTCTTCGTGCTCTTCCCGATTGCAGGATTCCTTATCACTGCCGGGCTCTTGCGGAATAGGCGGAAAAAACTCGCCGTAGGCACGCTTGTGGCTGCATTGGCCGCCGCATCAGTTTGGATAATCCACTGGACAGTTTACCCGTTTGGAACAGGCGTTGCAATGCCGGAAATAGTCGCTGCGCTTTGCGCAGGAGCATGGGCTGCCGTAATTGGAATAATGATGATTAAACCTTCTTCAAAGTAGAAAGAAACTAGTGGGCCCGACGAGATTCGAACTCGTGACCTGCAGCTTTCCAAGACACATATGCGAGAGCGTGTCATATAAGACGTGCGTCTCTGCCTTCGCGAGTGCGAAAGCGAGATGCCGCTCTAACCAGCTGAGCTACGGGCCCGTATCCCTTCGGTAGAAAAAGGCTTAAAAGAGGTCCGCTGGAATGGCTTCGCCGTTCCACCCTCCCTTGCCTTTTGGCAAGGTCCGATTAGCCGAAGTTACTTTGCCTTTTTGTAGAGGATGACAAGCGCTGACTGCGTCACTGGCATGTAGAACAATGGCGCATAGAGCAGGTTCACGCCCGGAATGATCATTGGCAATGCTGCAATGCACGTAAGAACGACGTAGATTATGACCGCAACTATGTTCTTTGCCACTGTGGAAAATGAGTGCCCCACTGCCGCAAGCGGGCCCTTGTTGTCAATTATCACAGCAGGAACAGCAAGTATCATGAAAAAGGAAATGGCAAGCGCGTATAGGAATGCTGCCGCAATGCCGATTAAACCAATCTGCCCCAGCCCGGAAACCATGATCCCAGGCCCGCCTATAAGCGAAAAGAGAAATATGATTAGCGCTGCAGGGACCAGAATGATGATGCTGGTAAGAATTGAAAGCAGCAGGAGCGGAGTCGCCTTCTTCGTTATTGCGCCGAAAAACCCTCCAAGGCTCTGCTTCCTTCCCGAAAGGAGGCTGTTGAGTGTGTCTATGTAGGCGCCGTTCAGCCCGCCTGCGAGCCAGGCAAAAAGCAGCGCGCCGATTCCGACAACTGCAAGTGCGAATATCAGCCCGATTCCGCCCAGCGAAAGCAATGATGCAGGGGACACGTTTGCAAATCCGCCAAGGAATATTGCGCCGCTTGCCAGCACTAGCAAGAGAAGGATGCCCGCCAGGAAGAGCCCTGAGATTTCCATGAGTATTGAATACACTATGAAATCGGAGATGCTTTTCTTGTATGCCGCAAAAGCCTCGCCAAACGCAGCCATTGCATCTACCATCATTATCACCGCTCACTGGTTTGCAGCCAAGCAATAAAACGTTTGTGCATGGAAGAGGAATTGATGGGATTTGTCGAGGACTATTTTGTAAAGTCGATATTTGAGAGGACGGGCTACAACATGGTGAACACGCTGGCATATGCCGCGATTGCTTTGGGCGCGCTTTACCTAATCTGGAGCTTCCTGAAAAAGAAGGGGTTTGATTTCGCTTCGCGAGATTTCCTTTACGGAGTGGGCGCGTTCGTGCTTTTCGGCTCCACTGCAAGGGTTTTGACTGATGCAGTGGATGCCGGGCATTCACTTGGCGTGCTTTCGCAAATGTTTGGCTATGGCTACTTGACAGTAACGCCCGGAATTTACATCGTTACCGCCGCTTTGTTCCTGTTTTCAATTGCAATCGGG
>JAPLWZ010000151.1 GCA_026396335.1 Microcaldota archaeon
CTCGCGCCTTGTGTCCCCTTTTATCCCCTTCCAGTAAAGAAGCGCGCAAACTATTTTCTCCGAGTTCTTGTTCATTGCCTGCAGCACCCTGCCGCCGTCAGCGCTGTATTTTTCAAGCGCATAGCCGGAAATAATATGCCCGAATGTGACTCCTTCGTCAAGCATCCTGCCGCCGAACTTTGCAGCGTAATGCGTGCCGCCGAATCCCACGTATGCGGGCCACACATTGGTGTTCCTGATGGCGGCAATAATCGCCTGCGCAACAATAAGCCCTGCTTCGGGATTTTTCCACTGCTCTTCAGAACTCCCGATCTCCGCAAACATCACCGGCTTATTCAGGGTGGGCCCGTGATGGTCAACTTCCACGCTCACCTGCCAGCCAAGCGACGAAGCAGCGGAAAGTTCCTTCATCTTTAGCGCAGCCGTTTTCAGCCTTGCAGGCATCGCAATATTCAGCATCCTCTGCTCCCCGCCCATGTCTGCATTGCCCCAGTTCCCGGGCGTGTGCACGGTAAAACACGGTGTCTTGCTCTCGCTCTTGTGCGTGCTTGCGAAAATGTAGCATTCCGCATCGTGAGTTGGCACAATCTCGATTATGTTCCCTGCATATTCAGCCATGTCGAAGTCCGCGCCCTCGTAGAAAAAGCCCTTCTTCTCCTTGAATGCCTCAAGTTGCATGAGAGCAGACTTGATATTCTGGCTTGCAATGTTTTCCTTTGAAATGACCACGAGCGGTTTCATGTGTTTGTTGATGAGGCGTGCAAATTAAATGCATTTGTAACGCCATCTGCAGTATGGCAAGCAATTCTGTTTCAGCTTCTGCATCTTCCCGCTGCACAATAGCGAACGAAAGCACAATCGGAAAAAGCGGGCAGCGCGCGCTCACAACAACAACTGTCGGTGTAGCTGGTTTGGGGGGAGTGGGTGGCATAGCATTCCAGCTCCTTGTGCGCGCAGGCATAGGAACGATAAAAATTTCCGACAGCGGCTTTTTCGAGGAGTCAAACGCAAACCGCCAGGCGCTCTGGACCCGCAAGACAGACGGCAGAAAAAAAACAGATGTGGCAAAGGAATTTGCAGCATCAATAAATCCAGCCTGCAAAATCATTTCCTTCCCAGAAATTTCCGTGCAATCCTCACCTAAATTCGCACAAGGCTGCTCCTCCGTGATTGATGCAACCGACCGCGCGCACTCTCGTTTGGCAGTCTGGCGTGGCTGCAAAAAGCAAAACACGCCCTACATATTCGCATCCGCACTCGGGGCAAAGGGAATGCTTACTGTTTTTGACGGCAAGAAAGATTTCGAGCGCGAGTTTGGCATGAAAAACAAGCGCTACAAAAACTTCCTCACGTGCGACCATTCGCTTCCGCCTGTGGCAAATCTCATCGGCTGCCTTGCGGCACAGCAGGCGCTGAATATAGCGCTTTCGAAAAAGACGATCTCCTTCCCGCAAGTCGCATCAATCGACGCGTTTGCTCAAGCGCCTGAGCAAATAGTAATTCACCAATTCTAAAATTTTGATAATGTAAGCATTATAATCTCTTTTTCCTCATCCCCATCTGATAACCATGGCAGCAGGCGACGAACAGTTAATTTCCTACATCATAAAGGCAAGGGAAAAAGGCAGGGCGGATGAGGACATAGCCCGCTCGCTCTATTCCGTGGGCTGGCGCAAAGAGCGCGTGGAAGCATCATTCGCAAGGATTGCGGAAATGAAGTCTTCCGGGGAAGAGCCGGAACAGGAAAAACCGGACCAGCCTGCAAAGCCGTCGCAGCTCCCGCCTGGAAGGGTGAAACTCTCGGCAGTGCCTGCATCACAAATGCCAGCAAAGGAAAAGGCAGTTCCGAAAATTATTCCTCCAACTGTCCGGCAGCCAGCTCAGCAGGAAAAGCCTGTCACAGCCCCGCCTCAATTGATTGCAAGAAAGCCAGCAATACAATTCCCGTCAATACGGCAGCCGATTGCGCAGCCTGAGCAAACACAGCCAGCGCAGCGAGAAGAAGAGCAGGCACAACAG
>JAPLWZ010000092.1 GCA_026396335.1 Microcaldota archaeon
TTCTGCTGCATTTCTACATACCTTCTTCACATCTTTGGGCGGTTCAGCACCGTAGTTGAACCATGCAACCGTGAAAACCTTGAGCGCATTTGTAGCAACATTATGTCCTTGCCTTTTTGCAGATTGTTGCACACGGCGAAGGAAGGACTGTGCATCGTTCCAGTTCACTGGGAAGTCATCAGCCATCAGACTCGCCCTCCAGCCTGCGTCGTCAGGAATTCGATTTTGATGACGTCTGAGCGCCTGTAAGCAACGAGTTGCCCGTTGATTTTGAAGAAATAGTGAGTGGTATTCTCGTCTTCGAGAATTCCCGTTTGCCAAAACAGTCCGCCGCCGTCTTTCGGGATTGCGAATTTGCAGGGTAAATTTTTCATGTCAACGCCGTTCATATCGAATCGCCTCTTGATTTTCTCATCTTCACATCGTTGTTTTTACCTCGTTGAGCGCCTCAAGAATTTCGGCATCGCTTGCTGTGATGCCACGCTCTGCGAGCACTTCCTTGACCCGTGCAACAACTTTCACCATGTCCATGTGCTTGCTGGGAAAGAAACCTGCTTATAAATATTTACTACAAAATTGTGGTGGGAAGTTTATCGGGGTAAGAATTTGAAAAAGTGATAAAAATGCTGCTTCAAAAATTGTACAAAATTGCTACGGGTCATGCCTTTAGATTTGATGAGCACGGAGAGCCGATTCTTGTTTACGAGGATGAGATTTACCGAGAAATCTACTTTCGGCTTCTTCTTGACGTCGTTTCTGAAGAGATGTCGTCTGAAGAATCTAAAAGTCAGGCGAGCGAGATTTTATATTCTGCACAAAGGGACGGATTTTCCCGTTATAGGTGGAGAAACAAGAGGTTGGACTTGGTTGAAGAATTCTGTAAAGGCAAAACTTTACCTGAGATTCTCAAGTTACAACGCAAGTTCTCCCAGTATCTCAAAAAACTTGCGTTGATTGACTTGCGCTTGGCAAGGCTGAGAAAAGGGGATGTTCATGTTCCAGCAAAATATGACGACGTAATCAAAATCGGCACGCCAATGAGAGCGATTGAATATCTCAGGAAAAACAAGAGCCTTGTCGCTGTTCAGCAAAAGAAAAATATTCTTGTGCGTGTTCGAGGCAAATCTCCGCAGAAAAAACTATTCATGATGAATTTTGATTTTGCCTTCGCCCCACTTATCGTGAAGGATATTGAGGGGCAATTGCCAGATGAAGACTTCCAAGAAGAAGCGACTGTATTCTGGAACGCCATGGCGTATATCGAAAGCAAGATAGCGAACAAATATCCGTCTCCAAACGAGTATCTCCACGGTGGTTGCATCCATTCATATCTCAACGACCCTCGCAACGAAGATATGAGCATCAAACAGATTCTTAGGATGGCTGCAAAAGACCTGTTTATAGTCGGAAAAGATTCAAGGAATCTTGTGAGGCGTCTGAGGCTTGAAAAAACCATGAAGAAGATGTCGAGACGTAGTGGATTACAAATTGTGGACGAACTGGTGAGAAAAGTAACGAACCGAGTTATGAGGCGGAGAAATCATGCTGCCCTTGTGAATCACATCACAAATGACTGCATCGGATTTTTTGTAAGCGAAAATGAGTATTACCAGAGTTTTGTCGCACGGTTCGTCGGCGGATTTACAACCAGTTTTGTTGAGGATGTGGAATTCTCAAGCCCCTGACTTCATCCGCTTGGTCTGGATGTGTGAGGCAGTCTTCTCAATAAGCAGTTTCGCCTGTAATTCTTCCATGTCTTTTTTCATTGCGGTTTGTTTTGTCTGCATGTCCGCAAGTTCCATCCGCAGTTTCTCGGTCAGGTTCAACACCTTGCCGTCTTGCGATGCGCCGCACGTGCCACAGTAGTTCAGTTCCATGGTATTCTCTTTCTTGCAGCGTGAGCACGTCCAACTGCTCACGACCTCTTTCTCATCGGCTGGTTTGGCTTTCCCATAGTTGCGCAGCACTGCGTTTCTCACCTGTTTGTCAGTCAGGTGAATGTAGACACGGGGCATTGCGCTGCCTATTTCCCAGCCGAAATATTTGTCCATGATTTGCTCGGTCATGCCAGCCTGACCGCCCATTTCCGACGCACGTGAATGCCTGAAGTTGTGAGGGTTCGTATCCTTTGCGAAAGCAGGTATGCCGTGCTTCTTGCGGTAATCGTTGAGCCGTGCAACGATGCAGCGCAGCCTTCTTGCAATCCCTGCCTGAGTGAGAGTGCCCTCCCTGTTTTCCTTTTGGGTTCCTTTCTTGTCCCAGCCGTGTCGCACGTAATACCAGAGTGGAGCGTCAGCAGACTTCACAGGATGCTCGACCAGCCAAGCCTTCACAAAAGCAGCGCCCTCGACCACGAGCGTTTCACGCTCCCCAGTTTTTCCCGCTGGGACTTTCACGATGAAGCCCTCATCGATTTCGGTGAGGTCTGATTTCTTCATCTGCTCAAATTCGCCGTTGCGCATGCCAGTCTCAAACAATGTCCAGATAAGCGCCCTGTCCATATTGCTCCCTGCGTGCTTCGAAAGTTCACGCATCTCCCCACGTGTGATTACGGGTCGTGCCAGCCGCTTGTCTTTGCCCTTTGCTTCATGCTTCACAAGTTCCCGCACTTCACGTGTCGCAGCCTTCAGGCTGCGGTCTTTGTAGTTGTGGAAGCAGAAGAGGCTCCCCAGCGTCCTTTTTGCATCCCGCTTGGTCTCAAAAGAATACTGCGTGTCTGAATTGATTTTCGTGCATGCTTTCTTCAGGTGCGCAACGCTCTCGACCATTTCGAGCATTCCCATGCCGCTCATGCTGCGTGCTATTGTCAGGTCAGTGCGGTATTTTTCGAGCCTTCGGTTTCCTATCTGGTGCGCTCCTGCATCTTTCGCAAAGTTGCGGAATAATTTGATGTCGCTCTCGCTCCAGTCCTGCTTCGTCAAACGAGTCTCCCACGCTTCCATGAGGCTATTCTGACACGAAGCCTATTTAAATAGGGGCGTTTCACGTCAGAAGCGCTCCAAACTTTAACGATAAATATGACGCCGACGAGGAGATTTGAACTCCTAAGCCCCGAGGGGCACTAGATTGCTTTTCCGCTTTCTTTGCAGATTTCAAGTCTAGCGCGATACCGGATTCTGCCACGTCGGCATGTTATGCCTTTGGATGATAGGCGAAGAAGGGTTTAAAACGATTCAGAAGTGCTAAACCCTTCGGCGCTCTTTTATTCCTTTTTGTTGCTATTCTGGCTTACCGCCCCTGTAACTCAGCGGTAGAGTGCCAGTTTCGTAAACTGGAAGTCGTGGGTTCAAATCCCATCGGGGGCTTAAGGATTATAAATGAATAGAAAAAAGGCTTAACCATGGCAAAATCAAAAAAGAAGCCGGTCGAAGTGAGCGAGCAGCACGCAAAGGAAAGGATTGCATACGGGATATTCGTATCTGTCCTAGGCTGCCTGTGGCTCGCCACTGAAATGCATATTGGCGGGCTTACCACGACTGCGCCCATCGGGCCGTTCATCATAATCATAATCGGCTTTACCATGCTATTGCCATGGCTGCACAAGTGAGGGATTTGCATGATACTCGTTTTCGAAGCTCCAATCGCCGACAAGGCAAAATTGACCGCGTTTCTTGAGGCTGACCCGTACGGCAAGCCGAGCTTCACGCGCAACGGCTACAAGGTGAAGGACGGCACAACCGCCGGCGAGGACAAGGCAAAGGCATACATCTATCTGAAAGCCACTGATGAATTCGTCAAATTCGCGAAGGAAAAGCTCGCAGGCCTCGCAGTCGAATCCGCGCCTGAAGTGCGCGACAGGATTGCGAAAAAGATCGAGGACGAGGAATCAAATGCGGAAGTCGGCTTCGGTTCCATCTTCGGCGACTGATAAGCAAATCTTCCCGGGCATCCGATCATTTTTTATTCTACTTCAGCACGTTTTAATCCGGGATGAAGATATCGAGGTATTGCCGAGCGCGGACCTCAGAGACTCGCGCGCATGAGGAAGATCTTGAGTGCGGACCAACAGTACGGACTCAACGAGACGGTGGGCTCTCAAGCCCAACGGATCTTGAGTGCGGACCAACAATACTAATTTAAGCCTAGTTACCATTCTTTTTGCCGAGGTGGATAGATGAAACAATTCCTGTTAATTGCATTAGTGGCGGCAATGCTGCTTCTTGGCTGTGCGGGTTCAAGCGCGCCCCCGGCAAACCAGCAGCCTGCAGCACAAAACAACCAGCCGTCGGCAAACGGCCAGCAGCCGCCAGCGGGCTCAAACCAGCAGCCAGCGGCGCAAAACAACAACGCTCCGCCAGCACCGCCTGCAAATTCCGGCGGAAGCGATTCTGACTCGTTCCTTAGCATACTTGGGCTGAAAAGCACGCTTCAATACAAGGTGGCATACGACATTTCATCCGGCACAGCTGGGCAACAGGCTGTTTTGCAGATGACCCAGTACTTGAAGGGAACCACAAAAATGCGCTCCGACAGTGCCTATCAGGGCATTGAATCCAGGACATATGTGGTCGACGGCGCCTACTACTCCTGCAGCAACGCTCAGGGTGCATGGACTTGCATGAAACTCACGATTCCCAAGGAAGACACAACAAAGTCTATAGACGATGTGGCGACCAATAAGGAGAACTACCAGATTACGGCTGACGGCACTATGCAGGTCGCAGGCGTTACTGCAAACTGTTACAAGGTGATTGGGAAGAATCTCGATTACTCCAGGTCCTGCTACTCGCCCGAGGGCGTGCCGCTTTATGTCAAGATAACTTCTACCAGTGCACAAGGCGAAACAGGCAGCACTGAGATGACGGCGACAAGCTACTCGACAAGCGTTTCCGACTCGGACTTTGCGCTTCCGGCTGTGGCAACCGAACTGCCCACTGCTCCGCCAGGCGCACCAGGTGCCGGCGGTGATGTCTGCTCCTACTGCAGCTACATGACTGGGCAGGACAAGACGGACTGCCTTGCTTCCTGCGCAGGCTAAGCTAGCTCTTTTTTCCTTTTTTTATTTCTTTTTTTGTTTTTTCTATTTTTTTCTCTTTCCCTTAGAATGAGTGCTGCTTGATTTTGTTTGCCTTTGTTTCTTTTTCCGCATTCATCATTGACCTGAAAAATTCGCTTGGTACGGTCACTGCCGGCGCGCTGAATTTCTGTTTGTTCGTCGCATTAGCAGCCCACGCCTGCGCTTTATTGCCTGCAACAGACGCGCTGGCATTCTTGCCAATTTGAATCCTCCCCTGCATTATGGAGTCCAGCTTGCTTCTGTCCTTGCTGTCGTTGGCGTACCAGAACCATGTGAGTTCGTAGGTAAACGGCTTCACTTCCCAGCTGGGATCCATCTTGACTCCCTTGCCGCCTACAAATACTCCCATCTTCGCACCTTGCCATCAATTTTCATCAGGCTTTTTTAAACCCTGCGACCCGCGCTGCGGTTTGATTCGGCAGGCGACGATGGAAGCGGCACAGGTCGCAAATTAATAAACTTCAAGCCTGAAGTTCAAACACAGCCGGAATTGGTTTAGCCATATGGAACGAAGTGTTCCATATGAAACATTACCTTTTAATGGGGTTCGAATCAGATAGAGGTTGATGATTATGGCATCAGGCAAACTATGGGGCGGGCGGTTCGAGAAATCGCAAGCAGACGAGCTGTTCCAGTTCCTTTCGGCAGAGGATGCGGCGCTAGACCAGAAACTGGCCGTTTACGACATCGAAGGCAGCCTGGCGCATGTTGCCATGCTTTCCAAGCAGAAGATACTCTCAAAGGGCGAGGCTGCAGAAATTCTCAGTGCGCTTCTCACGCTCCACGCGAGTGCAAAGGAAGGAAAGTTCATTGTTGACCCGAAACTCGAAGATGTTCACATGAATGTGGAGACAACAGTCACAAAAATTACGGAAAACGGCAAGAAAATGCACACTGCGCGCTCGCGGAACGACCAGTCCGCGCTTGACACGCGAATGTACATGCGGGATGCGATAAATGAAATCTCCGGAGCCATGCTCAACCTCCAATCGTCCCTCTTGCAACTTTCAAAGTCAGACTTGCCTTATCCGACATACACGCACTTCCAAGTGGCAATGCCTGCCTCGGTAACATTTTGGGCGCACTCGCACTGGCAGGAAATCGAGCGGGACCTCGCGCGATTGAGCGAACTTTACGCACGGGCGAACCTCAATCCGCTTGGAAGCGGAGCGGTCGCAGGCACAAACTGGCCGATTGACCGGGCATACACAAGCAAGCTTCTCGGTTTTTCCGCGCCAACCGCAAACCCAATGGACTCGGTTTCAATGCGGGGCGAATTAGAGGCAGAGCTGCTTTCCGCGCTCACACTCTCAATGGTGCACTGCGCAAAAATGGCAGAGGATATCATTCTACTCGCAAACAAGCGGCTCATCACATTGCCCGACGAATATTCCACAGGCTCATCCATGATGCCGCAGAAAAAGAATCCAGACCCGCTTGAACTGGTTCGGGCAAAGGCGGCGCGGCTGCTTGGCTACTATGTATCCTGCACCACCATCATGAAAGGGCTCCCCTCCGGCTACCAAAAGGATACGCAGGAAACAAAGTTCTACATGATTTCTGGTGTGGATACGGCGCTTGGCGTTCTTTCCATAATGGCAAAGATCCTGCCGCTCCTCAAATTCAACGAGGCAAAAATAATCGAGGAACTTGAGGAAGGCTACGCATGCGCCACGGAGTTCGCTGACCTGCTTGCGAAAAAGGGCGTGCCGTTCCGGAAAGCGCACGAAATAACGGGCTCTGTAGTGAAAGACTGCATTGCAAACAAGAAGTACCTCTCTACGCTCAATGCTGTTGATATATCCAAATTCGCAGGCGTGCCAATTCCGCAGCGCGAGCTTGACGCGGCGACAAGCGTTGACAAGACTGAGCGGTTCGCAGCCGCATACAAAATTCCGGCACAGTCCGAATGCGCGAAATCGCTTGCCGAGCGGAAGAAATCGCTTGACGCGGCACACGCGCTTCTCATGAAAGACGTGAAGGCAATAACCGGCTAGCTATAACGCTTATAATCTTATTACGGCTATTTTCCCACTATGGCAATGGGTTCATTATCTCAAAAGATAGCGCCGGCAGTTCCAGCAGCAAAGCCAGTGACAGCAAGCCGCGAGGAGTTTGACGCGCTCAAAAAATCCCTGAACATAGAGTCCTGGGAAATGAGCCCGAACAACTGGGACGCGATACAGATCATTTACACCCGCGGCGGAAGCGAGCAGCAGGCAAGGAGTTTCCTTTCTGCAGTGGAGCTTCCAACGCCTGAAATGTAATTTTATCAGTGATTCTTATGACCGACGAACTCGAAGACCAGATGATTGCAAAGACAGAGGAACTAGTTGAGGAGAAAAAGGGCGACGAGGCGGTTGTTGAAGCAACCGAGCTTGCAGCAATCGACCCCAAGGACGCAATCGTATGGTTCGTTAAGGGCAAGGCGCACTACGTAGACAAGCAGTTCGAAGACGCGCTCTCATGCTTCTCAAAGGCAGCGGAACTTGAACGGGAAAACCCGCAAATCTGGCACATGATGGGCTACGCGCTGATTTCACTCAACAGATTGCAGGAAGCGGAACAGGCGCTCGAATACGTGAAAGGCACACAGCCGACTAATGCAGAAGCTGTTTGCGCGCTTGGAATCTGCCAGTCAATGCTGA
>JAPLWZ010000145.1 GCA_026396335.1 Microcaldota archaeon
ATTTAGTCCAACAGGGGGCATACAATGGCGGGCGACATTACTGAGGAAAAGGTGCACGGGCTCAATCTTTCGCCGAATGGAGTGGTCACGATTGAGACCATCCTTAGTGAGGGATTTCAGGAAAGGCCGCCTTACTTCAATATTAACACCAAGAGCCCAGGATATGTTTTCCTGGACGGGCTTTTGAAGGAGATTTATGCCACTTATACAATGATATATGACAGAGACGGGATTTCAGATGATGAGGGCAACAAGATAACGAAAAACCCGGTCATTGCCGTGAGATTCAAGGACCAGAACGGTGCAGAAGTTACCGTGCAGGTTGATCTGATGAACGGCAATCTTTGGAGGTCAGTCTGATGCAAAACTATGTTCAGATTACCAACCCCAATGATGCGCTTGCACTGGTCAGGGAAATAGCCAATGCTGGAAAGATAAGGACCGAGCCTGCCAGAATAATTTAGCTCATTGATTTTCGTTACGGCTGCTCCCATTCTATTTCGTAGTACTCTTCCTTGCTGCCAGGCACTTCCACGCGCTTGACTGCGTAATAGGTGACTGAAGTTTCCCTGTCGCAGATTGCCAGAATAAGTTCGAGCCCGATGCGCTTGCACTGCGCGATTGCTTCTGCCAACTCTTCGCCGCCAATGTATTCCTCTTCTGAAAGTGAGAGCATAAGGTATTTCGGCTTCCCGGTTTTCGGGTTTTCTATGCCGCCGTGCTGCCTGTGATAGAGAAGAAAGTCAAGCGTGGTGCGGAAATTGTCTGTTTCTTTCTTCTTGCCCGTAATTTTCTTTTTCTTTGCCTCGCCAGGTATTGCGAGTAGGAATGTCTTTTTGACAGAGTGCGCGACGCGGATGGCGCGCGCCCATTCAGAAATGAGCATCTTGCTTGAGCGTGGGAAGCAGTGAATAACGTGCTTGCTGTGGATCCATTCGTTGCCTTCGCGCACAGGCGATGCGCCGGGCATGTATAGGCGGAAGTGCGTGCCGAACTTGAAGCCTGTTTTCAGCACGTAGCCGTGGAGGCGCCAGTCTTCATATACCGAGTAAAGGTGCAGGAAATCCTTGTGCTGCTTTCTAGCGGCGCGTATTACATCTGCTTCCTTCGCATTCTCAAGGTGCATGCCTGCGTGGCGCACAAGGAAGAGAGTTTCGTATGCGTCAAGCTTGGAGAGCTTGCCGCGCTGCTCTGCCTTATAGGAGCCGAATTGGCCAAGCCAGTAGCGCTCGTAGAGTTCCTTGCCCACTGGTTCGTCATCAATTATTGACCAGAGGTCATCAGCGTAGAAACGCCCTTGGAGCGCGTACTTGTCAAGCTTGAGTTCGCCGGGCGGATATTTTTTCGCGTTGTTCCTGCCGTAGCACTCGCAGATTTCACTCGTCTGCCTTGCGATCAGCCCCCTGTCGCGCCAGTCCTTGTAGGCAAAATAGCGCGCCATCTGCTTTTTCTGGGGGAAAAGCGCGGCAACTGCGTTGAATCTGTAAGTATTGAGCGAGGTATCATTGCAGGATGCGTTCCGTATGTCAAGGAGGTAAAGCGCTTCTTCTGAAAAGAGGTGAATTGTGCCTTTTTTCATGTAGCCATAGTAGCCGTTCACGAGTGATGAAACTGACTCGGGCTCAGAAACTGTAAGCTGCTTCTTTTTTACGTCCAACTCGATTTTTACTGCCATGCGCATTCCAACAGAAGAAGAACCCACTGCTTGCGCAATCGCATTCAAACGAAAAGCGCCGCTCTGGGAAGACGAATTTCGCCTCTTATCCCGCGGGTTTTTCTTCTGAATTAATCTTTGCGAACACTGTATTTAAATGAGACGGTAGAACGAAAAATGCGGGAAGCTATTTAGACTTTCTTGGCGAATGCCAAATCGTGGCAATAAAGGCGATTATTTTCGATTTGGATGGCGTGCTTGCCGATTCGCGGGAGGCAGTGGTGCACAATACCGCAGAAGTGCTTGCTGAGTTTGGCTTTGGGATCTCAAGGCACGACATTGAAATGATGTCAAGCGCACATTCCGCGGATTCCGTTCTTTTGCAGCTTGCGCCAGTGCTTGAGAATGACAGGAAAAAACTGGCACGGATGCTCGAGCGGCTGTCTGTTGTTACCGCAAAAAACATGCATATGGTAAAGCCGACCGTGCTTGCGAAGAAAG
>JAPLWZ010000044.1 GCA_026396335.1 Microcaldota archaeon
TTGTGACCTTTATCTCCGGGAAGGTGCCTGTGATTGTTTCCATGTCTAAGTTCGTGCGGAATCCGAGGTTGTCAAGCATGCACTTCAGGAGATAGTTCTCCGCGATTGGCAAGTGCTTCGGAGTTGGGCACGCCGTGAGAAGTTCTGTTTTGAGCTCGGTCGGCTTCATTGCAGAGAGTGCCTCGGAGAGGGAAACGTAACTCTTCCTCTTGCCGCCTGTGAGCTTTGCTGCGAGTGCCTCGATTATGCCCTGGTTTATGCCTGTGAATTCGTAGCTCTTGCGGGAAAGGGTTGCCTCAACTGAAGCGAGTATTGCAGATACATCCTGCGGAGTGGAGGTGGTTTCTATCGAAAGCTTCTTGACGACCATCCAGTCCTTGTAGCGCGCTGTGAATACTACTTCGCCTATTTCTTCGCCCATAGTAGCACCCTATCAGCACGCCTACTTCTTGACGCGGATGTCCTTGCGCTTTGCGCGCATGTAAATCGAGCCGCACTTCCGGCACTTTGCCGCCCCGCGCTTGTTGCGCGTCTTGCACTTGCGGCATATGAATATTTTTGAAATCAATGCGTCTGCTTCTGCGAATTTGCCCATAAGATAACCTCTGTAGTCCGTCTTTCTTGTGCAACGACGTATCGTTGTACAATTTTCAACCCTGCAGGGTTGAAATCTTCTAATCAAAGTTTAAATGCTTATGTATGAACAAGAAACAACTAACGAATAAGCTGCCCCTGTAGCTCATCGGTAGAGCGATTGCCTTGTAAGCAATAGGTAGTGGGTTCAATTCCCATCGGGGGCTTCTTGATACAGTCAAGGGCTCTTAACAGGCGTGGAAGTCGCCTGCAGAGCAGGCTCGCGTCTTTTTCCATTCAAGAAGCATCTGGCGGGGCATGGCACAAAAGTGCCCTATAGTGCACTGACCGATAAATAGTGGTTTCGTCAGAGGTGCTTGACATGGGGGAATTTGACATACATCGCCAGAAGCGGACGCTGGAGAAGAAGCTGGCCTGGCTCCAGAAGACGAAAAGCGTTTCTCCAGCTGACAAAAAACTTATTTTTGACTTTGACCAAGACAACGTAGCAAGAGGGCTTTCACTTTGCAGGCGGATAAAATACCTCATTCTCCTCTCGCAGCTCTCCAAAATGATAAACATGGGCCTGCGAAAAGCCACCAAGAAGCAGATAAAAGAAGTCGTGGTCCAGCTTGAGCAGTCCAAATATTCTGAATGGACAAAGAAGGACTACAAAGTCACACTCAAATTCTTCTACAAGTGGCTGGAAGGAGGCGAAGACTACCCTGACCGGGTAAAATGGATTAAGGCGAGCTTCAAGAACAGCCGGACAAAACTCCCTGAGGATTTGCTCACCGAAGACGAGGTAAAACGCCTTGCTGATGCGGCAGAGCACCCGCGAGACCGGGCGTTTGTGCTAGCCCTTTTCGAAAGCGGCTGCCGGATTGCAGAGCTTCTCACCCTTCGCATCAAGAACATTCATTTTGACGAGTATGGCGCTGTCCTGCACGTGGTTGGCAAGATGGGCGACAGGCGCGTCAGGATTGTCGCTTCTGCACCTTCTCTGGCGAGTTGGCTGGATATCCACCCAAAAAGAAGCGACCCAGAATGCCCCCTATGGTTATCCAGGGCAAGCAAAACCAAGCTCCTGCCCTTCAACTATTCAACGGCAAACGTGCTTCTTCGCAGGCTGGCGGAAAAGGCAGGCATAGACAAGCGTGTAAATCCGCATCTCTTCCGCCATTCTCGCGCTACTCTTCTGGCGAACAAGCTAACGGAGGCACAAATGAAGGAATACTTTGGCTGGGTTCAGGCAAGCGACATGGCGGCGGTTTATGTCCACCTTTCAGGTAGGGATGTAGACACTGCAATCCTGCAATTGCATGGCCTTGACTCTGCGGAAGGAAAAAACGAGAAATTCGTAGTCAAGCGCTGCCCTCGCTGCGCCAGTCCCGGCTCTCCTTCTTCCCAAATATGCACAAAATGCGGGGCAGCTCTGAACTCAGGCAAAAATCAGCAGGCGCAGCTCAAGGAACTTCTGAAGGACAAGGAGACGCTGGAATTTTTGGCAAAAAGAATGGACGAACTCAGGTTGTGAGGGGTGTGTTGATGGGATACATAATCAAGTACCATGTGAAAGACTACCTGAAAAAAGAAAAAATGAGGATGGCGACTCCGACTTACGAAGCGCTTGACAAAAAGATAGAGGAAATTCTTGATGCGGCAGTCTTGCGGGCAAGAAAAAACAAGAAATTGACGGTCAGGCCGCACGACCTTTAGGGGCATAGCTGCGCAATCGTATATAAACAACTTTGCGCAGCTCAAACGCCGTTGCTTGCGCAATAATTGCTATCAAAACCCCGTTCTTTGCGCAGCTTTTTAGCTAGGTATATATGACCTGCGGAGCTGCGCTATAGCTGCGTCAATCTGTAGAGCTGCTCAATCATTTAAAAAGAACTTTGAGCAGCTAAAACGCTGTTCCTTACCCGACAATCGCTATGAAATCACCATTCTTTGAGCAGCTTTTACCTCCAGAGTATTGATGCTGCGCGGGGGTATACACGAGCAGTAGCAGACCATTATTCTTAGCAGCGTTTTTCGGAAATCTCGTGTAAATTCTATTCAGTGAGGCTGGAAAAACCCGTGTAAAACTCGTGTCATTTCTATATATA
This sequence comes from Microcaldota archaeon, assembly GCA_026396335.1. Lineage (GTDB taxonomy): Archaea > Micrarchaeota > Micrarchaeia > Anstonellales > Anstonellaceae > UBA10161. The sequence continues at coordinate 2,685 of JAPLWZ010000044.1, forward strand.
CTCCAGAAGGCGAGTCGCAGAGAAAGCCCTCGTGTAAATCTCGTGTAGAAATGAGAAGCTGCGCAATCGTATAAAAAGAACTTTGCGCAGCTCAAACGTTGATTCCTGCTTGAAAATGCCTATCCAAACGTTGTTCTTTGCGCAGCTTTTAGCTCCAGAGTATATGTGTGTGCAAGCTGCGCGATAGCTATGCAAAGTCAAGAGCTGCTCAATCGTTTATAAGCATCTTTGAGCAGTTCAAACGGCGTTCCTCACGCGATAAACTCTACCCAAACGTTGAACTTTGAGCAGCTTTTTGCCGAGGTATATTGTTGTGAGCAGAGCTGCTCAATGTTTCAGTTTCTTCAGGAGTTCATCCTGGTTATCGAAGTAGTCCCTGCCGGTCAGCACCTTGTATACCTGTAGGAAATAATAGCCGTGCCCGTCTTCCCCATATTTCTTCTGCGCAACAGCATGCGAAAGCTCGTGCAGGATGGTTATCCGAAGGTCCGGCTTTGTCGTAACATTGGTGATGTGTATCGTATCGCTCTTGTCGAGATACCCTCCCTTGTACGAGTGCATACCATGCAATACCCTCAGGCGCGGCGTTTTTATCCCGAAGCGCTCCCTTGCCTGCTCAGCAACTTCACGGTAAAGCTCCCTTATGTAGCTGTCGCCAAGCTTCAGCCGCTCGCCTTCGCTCCCTTCGTCCTTGCTTGTCCTCTCCCTTGCGCTGCCCACTGAAATCCGTGCGCCGCCAGCCCTCTCGCGCCTTTCTTTTTCAAAATCCGTTATCGCATCCACCAAGGAAAACTTCCCGGTTGCAACATCCCAGGAAACCGCGTCTATCACAATCCTCGCAAGCTTTTCAGCCCTGTCCTTTGAGAACTCCAGCCCTATTGAATGCCTCTTCCCGTTGTATGCATCAATCCCGATATCATACTGGCCCGGTTCCAGCTTCACGTAGACCTTCCAGTCGAATTTTTTGTTTGCGTAATACCATGCCTTCCCGTCAGTGGAATAGCCATCTGCCTTCCAGCCTGGAAAAGTGAGGTGATGTCGCCTCCGGACGTGCATATAAGACCGGAGCGACACGCCGCGCTCGAAGACAGAAACAAGACTTGGTCGGCCCATGCCAAGATTAC
>JAPLWZ010000146.1 GCA_026396335.1 Microcaldota archaeon
GCAGGGTGCCTGTAATATTATTGATGTATTTGATATTGTTTTCCAGAGTGCTTAGATCGCGTTCGTTTCCTGTCTGGATTTTTGTTTGCGCATATGCGGTTAGCTCTACCTGCTCTTTTGGCGTTACGTTGAAACTGCCGACAATATTAGTCAGTTCAGAATAAGTGCTGGAAATGCTGCGCGATATTCTCACGTCTGTTACTTGCTGAGTGTACTTCAAGAGAAGCTCATCGTTCCTGTCAAATCCTTCGTTAACTGCGCTATATGTGCTTACTTTAAGGTTGGTAGAATTGAGATTTGCGAATGTAGTTTCTCTAGATGCTTTCAAGTTAGTCAGCTGCGCCTTATCATCTTCTGTCGCAGTGTTGCTATTCACCTTTTCATCTAGTTTAGCTATATCTGAATCAATCCGGTTCATTTCAAGGGTGTACTTCGTCTGGAGTTTCTCCTCAGTTTTAAGCGCCTTGCCTTGTTCCTTCCCGCTCAAGTTTTCGTAGTCCCGCTTGAAGTCAATGCGTTCGTAATCCTCTACAATCCTTTCAAGTTGTGTCTTCTTTTCATTTAAGTCGCTGTACTGTTTCTTTTCATCGTCAGTTGCGGTTCCAGCGTAGATTTTTTCTATTATGTCATTCGTTTTTTTGAGATCGTCTTTGGCAGTAGTCTTCATAGTCTCGCGGTCTGGCGTGCTCATACCACCATATTGCACTTCCTTGTAAATATTGAGCTCCACCTTTCTTTCGTCATATGTCTTTTGCAACTCATATTGTTTGCCCACTAGGTCTTTCAATTCGTTTAGGTCTTTTGTAACATCAATTCCATTCACTTTTTTCTGTTCTATCTCCTGATTCTTTTTTTGGATTTTTTCAGTCGTATCTTCAAGCAATGTCTTATATGTGCCAACTGTCTTTTCCGTCTCTGTTAATTTCTTATTTAGTTGCAGTTTGGTCATGTCTTCTGCTTTGTCATAGTATTTCTCCACCCAAAGCCCGTTCTGAACGCTGTTGGTGGATGTGGCGGTGGTTTCATATGCAGCCCTACTAACATCAACCTTAAGCTGCAGTAATTTCATCGCGTCTCCATCCTTTGGATCGCCCTTGCTTTGCAAGTAGAATTCAGATGCATCTTGCTGGGCTCTTGAGTAAATAAGAAGCTGCGTCACCTCATTACTCTTTTCCTTGTATAGTGTTAGATTGCCCTTTGTCCACGAATTTTCAAGCTGATACTCTATCATTTTTGCAACATACTCGTTTTGTTTTCCCTGGTCGCCCATTCTTGAGTAATAGTCTGAGCTGGAAAGCTGTATGATGTTCACTCGCCCGTCGTTTACTCCTATCTGCAGGTACTGCGGCGGCGTGCTAAGGTCAAAATTCTTCTTGTCCGCATCAGTTGCTTCTCTTGTGGTGTTGCTCTTTACATCATAATAAACATAGATCTCTTTTCCGTCTTTTATTGTGGTAAAAAGCACGCCTGTCTTATCTTTGCTCAGATACCCATTTTCTAGTCTGTCATCCGGGGTCACCTTGGATGTCCATTCAAGCCACTGCTTGAGCGCATCGGTTTTGACTGCGTCTATGCTCGGGGCAAGCAGATTCAATCCCCAGGGCAGCCTATCTGTGTTAACCACATAAAATGTTCCTGCGAGCATCTTCGCACCCCAGCCCGTTGTCATGAATGCGCTGCGCATCCCCGGGAGCCAATTCAGCCCGCCCATTGCCGCAAGGCTCAAAAGTCCGCCCAAGCCGCCTTTCAACAGCCTATCCTTGAGATTCTCGCCGCTGAATTGCTCTTTGATTATTTTCCCTCTGCCTTTTTCCGAAAGCTCCTGGATCTGCAAGACTTGTTTTGGAGTGAGCTGCCCCTTGACTGTAATTTCTTTTCCATTTACCATAAACTTAGTTGTTTTATTTTTCAGTTCTTTTCCAGCAGCCCAATTGTAAGCCATCATGACTGAATTTCCTGCATTGCTGGCAACCTTTCGCCCGTCTGGTGTAGTTTCTACCAGGTCAAATGAGGATTTTTTCTTATTCAGGTCAATGTTCTTGTTGTCACCTGGCATTGCCTTTGGCATGTTCTTGTTGATCTCTTCCTGCTGTTTCTTTTTCAGGTCGGCTTCTTTCTTATCCAATTTCTTTCCTGCTTCTGTTTTGAAAACCGAGCCTACTCCTTTTACCGCGCCTTTGATTCCTTTGCCAACTGTGTTCATTGCAGGATTGACAACTTTCTTGCTCAGTGTCTCACTCAGCTTGTTATTGCTCGCCTTGTCCGCGGCATAATACCCGCTCATTGCGTCAAAGCTCATCTGCTGGTTCCTCATGCTGTATTGTCTTCCTCTGCTCATGCGAGGCGCGGAAAAGTCAAATGCCTGGAAGGGGTTCCTGCCTGCTGCAAAGGACGCGCCCGTGAGCAGCCCGAAAATCAATAGCAGCGGCCAGCAGAGTGCAGCCATGTTGGGCGCGTTTGGCACCACATTGCAGAAGTAAAACTCATTTTGCGCCGGAAGATACGCGGGGTAATTATTTGGGATGGCGGTGCCGCCATAGCAAACGGATACTGGCAAATTCGGGTCAATGCCAGTGTCGCCAAGGCACTGGGTTCGCGCGGCAATGCCGCCTGCGCCAGGATCGGTAGCCATTTTCTGCGGGCAGAATATGTAGCGGTAGTTGGTGCATCCCTGCGCCTGCGGGTCGTAGGTGAAGCTTGCTTCTCCTGTGACGTCATTTGTGGTGCTATAGCAAATGCTTGCAGCCTGCCCGCTCACCATGGTTATCTGGAAAATCAGCCCCTTTTTTACGGGCGTTTTGTCATACGTCGACCCTATCTGGTAAAGCGTGGTGCCAAGCAACTTGTTTTTTGGATCCGCACTGACGTCCAGATAGGTGCGCACAGGAGTGAGCTGGCAGGTCGGGCCTGAGGGTGCAAATCCTATGTTGAAATTCTTGTAGCATGTAAGAAGCGGCTGCGTTGAGTCGGTGGCAGAAACTTTTTTCAGGATTTCTGGCGCCACCCCTAATGGCACTGATAGCGTGACGGATGGATTCATGCTGGGTGGCGTATGATCCGAACTGGTGATGGATGCGCCAGTTGCTGTTTGCGTCCAGTCAAACGCAGGGCATATCACCTGATTGCTGTTGATGTCCGTGCAGCTTGCGATCATTGACGCGCTGTCCGGCACTGCAAGCGGGTCTTCCGGCTGGCCTGGCAGCGGCGTGTGCGCGGCATCAAAAGAAAGTGTGCACCCTACTGCCGGGCCTGCTGCAAAAGCGCCCTGCGACAGCGCAAGCAGGCAGAAAATGAACAGTGGAAAAATCCGGTTTTGCCCCATCAGATTACACCTTGCTGCAGAATGCCTGTATGTTGCTGTTCAATATATTCACGCCGCAGTACTTAAGCACATCAGTGGAAACCGGCCTGCCGCAGTCCACATTCGCGTCTCCCCTTCTCGGGTACTGCAGAAGCTCGTTGCTCTGTTTTACGCCCTGCTGTTGCGTGTAAGTATATTTCACCTGGTTGCCCTTTTGGTCGAGTTCAGTAAGGCAGCACTTGTCCTTGTTCGGGAGAGCGGCAAGTAGTTCCCAGTAATTTCCAGATGCAAGGTCGGCGTAGCTCTTCATGGTCTCATAAGTTTTGTCATTAGTGTCAACCCTGCAATAAGCGGAAGAAGTGCTTGCAGAGCAGAGCTCGCACGCTGGTGTTGCGCAAAGGTGCGGGCAGGTGTAAGCTCCATAATTAGGCGCACCGCTCGGCAATGTCAGCGGATTTGAAGGCAGCGCGCATTGCTTGCCATCCATGCAGAATAGCTGCGGCAGCTGGTTTCCTGCAGTAATTACCTCTGTGTTGAGGGGATCTCGCACACACATTCCTGCAATGATATTGGATTGCGTGCAGGGCTGGCATTCACATGTTGGGGATTCAGCGTAAATCTTCTGGCCGTATGTCATCTTGGTTATTCCCTGGACCTTCCTGCTTGCGTTCTGCAGCGCGCAGAATATGTCTGTTTTTCCTGCGGCAGTGTCAAGCGGGCCACTGCTTGCAGATGCAAGGTTGGGTGTGGTGCCTGCAGTCTGGGCATTGACATTGGTCACCCAGGCATTGCCATTGTCAGTAAGCCAGGTGTCATACACCAACCCGATGATGCCTGCATCTACCATGTCGCTCTGGTGGTCAAACACATAATTCAGGAATCTGTTGTATCCGCTCACCGGGTCGGCGCACTTGCTTCCGGCTGGGAAATGGAATTTCCAAATCAGCGTGGGTTTTGAGAAGTTTGCCATGAGCGCGCGGGAGAATTTCAATTCACTTTCCACTTCATATTGCACCGCATCCTGGGTTGAGCTGAATTTGTCGCACATCGGGGTCCATTCCTGCAAGAACATGTCTATGTTGTTGGGTGCATCATCTGGAGTGGTGGTCGCAAGCCTCCACATGTATCTGGCGGCATCTGGGCTCTGCGGGTTGTAGAAGAAACCATGCAGCGTGCCGCTATAGTCTCCTGTCACAGGGTCCTTGTAAGAAATTAAAGTGTTCAAGTCCTGCCCTATGGGATTGCCAAAATCAATTGCCGTGATGGGCGCGGTCTTGCACTTGGCCTTGAGCATCATTGCCTTGTAAATAACGCTTGCCCTCCCGTTAAGGGTTACTAACCCTGGGGCAGGATTGCTTGGCGATATGTCTCCCCTAGTATCAAAGTATTTTGTCAGCTGCGTATTTGCTACATTATCCTTATTCTTGTCCCCAGTGTAAACAATTCCGAAATCAGTGGCAGCGTGCTCTATGTCCGCAACGGTCCCGACATTGTAGATCGCGCCGCCATCCGCTCCGTAGGTTGTGCAAATGTCGACCGGATCGTATTTCGTGTCATATGCGTTGATGAATGTGTACAAGTTGTTTGGGTCTGGCATTGCTGTAGTTGCCACATGGAGCGGCGTATTGGCGGAATCAAATGTGAGAACGGGCATTATGTTTGCTCTCATGTATGAGGTCATTTTGTTAACTAAATACGCCTGGTCTGGCAAAGTTATCTGGTGCCAGTCGCCTGTCCAGCCATCTGTGCAAAGATATGAAACGTCGTGCCCGAACCAGCCCTGGTCAAGCGCGCCCCTTGCAATAGTGCCGTCATCAACGAAAACGTTTTGCGAAACACCAACATTCGATCTTAGTATCGGCGCAACATTTAGGCTCATTGGCGACCCGTAGCCGTTCGTGCTGCCGCCCGGTGAACCGCTTCCACCTATTTCACTTCCTGTGCTAGTGTCGTAGCGATAAGTTCCGCGGAAATCAAGGCAGCGGTAGTTCCAGCCCGCGTTTGCCGCATTAAAATCAACCTTCTGCACTGCGAGCGTGGATTGTGTGCATGCCTGGCACCAGCCAAATGTAATGGTGTCTAGATATGGGGCTTCTGCAATATTCATATCTGCGGTAAGCTTGCAATTGCCAAGCCTGCCCCAGCTATTTGCCGGATTTGTCGAAGATGAAAATGACATCTGGTACCTGCGCACGTATTCTATTTTCGAGTATCCCCAAGGTGTGCTAGTGATTGGATTATTGCCTGCTATTGACTCCAATTTGTTTTCACAATCAAGCCAGTTGGTAATCCCTCCATCAATCAGAACTCTCCGTTCTACCTGGCTGCCGACCGGCAAATCAACGTACATTATACACGCAGGGCCTTGCCAATTCGGCTGGACATTGCAGCCGTTCGGATCAAGGAATTTCAGGTCAGCCGGATTGTAGTTCCCTATTATATGGTAAATAGCATCCTTGCCGCTGATGTCGTTGCCCGCATCATCCTTCGCTATGCTGGTTCCAAACTTTATGTTTGACGGTATTGATTTTGAAATCCCGTTGTAAACTCCTACTTGCAGGAAGGTGTCAAGCGTATTCCAGGGGCTCCCTGATATCCCGTTCCTAATCGCCCCACAATCAAGGTTGTAGCCTGATGGGGTGCAGCCGCAGTCTATGTAAGTGGATTTGGTCGGGTCTTTTTCATCGAGGCAAACTGTGCGGCTGTATTGGGTTTTGTCGCAAGTACCTGACAGGCAGTCTGCGCTGTTCTCGCATTCAAAGACTCCTTTTTTCAGATTAGGGAGTATTGGCATCTGGCTCTTCAGCGTTGATGCATAATCATTCGTATTGATATCAAGTGAGAAAACCCTGCTAAAGGGCCACCTGCTGTCCCAATTAGACCACAAGCAGTCTCCGGAGCCTCCGCATTCCCATGGATAATTATCGTTGCATTGCCAGTGCAGGTCAAACATGCCGCCCTCGTTCCTCCAGTTGTCCTGCCTGCATGATTCCTTATACTCGTCTTCTCCGTTTGAGAAAAGCCCGCTCGTGCTCCTTACAGTGTTCGTGCTGTATACAAAGTCCTCCTGTATTTGTGTCTTCAGCCTGCCATCTGGCTGCAGGAACGGGAACTTTGTCGTGTCTGCGCTGCATGCGGACGGGTTGGAAAGCAGCTGGCACTGAGTCTGACATTCATATGCAGTATTGAAGACAAAGTCGGTGTCCCTGCACCAGTATTTTGGCCACACTGGCTGCGCAGGGGTCACTGGCGGAATCGAGTTTGAGTCTATGCAACCTTGCGTGCCGCCAACCTGCCCCTGGCAGAATCCCTGGCAGGTGGCAAGGTCCGAAAAGTTCAGCTTGTTCAACTGGCAATGGAAGAATGGCTGGCCTGGATTTTGTGCCTGGAAGTCGCCGCACCAAGTGGTTGGCGCATTCACGTAGTTGATGAATCTGTCTTTCCCTGGGAGCACCGTGGCAGCACAGAACCTGTCTGATGTCGGGAAGAAATAGCGAGACTGCTCGTAATCCGCGAAGCTCTGCCCAACGCCGAACCTGAACGCATTCACCCAGAGCTTGCCCTGCGATTGCTTGTATTTGTTGTAGAATGAGCTGTCCATTACTGGGAACTGGCAGCTCGTGCCCAGCAGGTTTATTGCAGGCGTATTGTAGCTTCTTGATGAGGAGAACGGCTTTGGCGTGCCAGTGCATTTGCTGTCAATATAGCTCCACTGGCAGCCGCCAGTGCATTCAGTATCAGTTGTTATAGTCGTGCAATCCTTGAAATCATTTGAAGTTGGTGGCGGACCAACTTTTGGGCTCGTGTAGCCGCACACCATTGCCTTGCAGCTCTCGTTCATGCAGTTTTTCGGAATCGCATCAGTGCATACTGGCAGCCGGACATATGCATTGCCCCCTGTGCATGTGCCGATCAGGCTCCATGAGCAGGTGGTGGTCTGCTTGCATTCCCCCTCGGTGGTTATTCGGTTACAGGTAGTCTTGTAGCATTCCGCTGTGCCGTTGAGCTTCTCGGTTTTTGTCTTGTCGCACGGCCCAAATGCCGTTCCGTCTGGGAAATAGCAGTTCGGGTCTGCAAGTATTTTGTTTGGCGTGGTGCTGGTGTCGTATATCCTGCTGCGCACGCAACACTGCTCGTAGCCGGTGGTGCCGGTGCATCCTGAAAGCAGAAGCAAAGCGGCAGCTGCCAGAATCACAAGCAGCAGCATCTTCCCTCTATTCTTTTCAAAAATCATCATCCCAGCCTCGAAATAGCTTTCATTATGTCTCCCAAGTCGCCTCCAAGCAGAGGAGTCGCAGCGCGTATGAATGCGAGCGCAACAACGAATGCGATGAACGGATAAAGGTTAACTCCTAGCGTCAGGTAATATAGGCTCTGCTGCGATTCGGATATTGCAATCTGTGTTTTGCTGAAGCCTTGCGTGGTGCCGCTGTAAACCGAAAGCAGCACTGCCGCGCCCTTGAAGCCTGTGAAACAGCCGAGCTGGTTAGTGGTGCCAGTCTGCTCCAGGCTGTTCATGTTGATTCTTGTTGATGTCGGGTCTGTCAGCACGAAAAATGTTGGGAAAACAAAATAGAACCCTATTGCTATTGCTATGAATAGCCCGCCAACTCCCCGCGTGAATGGCAATATTCGCAGCACAAGCCCGAGCGGCAGGAAAACAGTCAGCATGGTGCTCTGCACGTATTCTGCCGCGGCATATTGAGCGTGCAGCGTGACGAGCATGGAAACAACCTTTGTGGCAAGCAAGTGCGCGGTTTCCACTTCCTTGTGCAGGGCCATTATCCAGTCATAGCAGAATATGGGGAAGCCGAATATGCTGTAGCAGATGGAGAAGAATCCCTCTGATGGAAGGTTTGCGTAGAAAATGTTGTAGTAGGTGCTTTCGCCAAAGTTTATTTTTTCCTGCGTCTTGCATTTGAATGCGCCAATGGGGCCCGAGCCAAAGCGCGAGTCCGTGTTCCAAAGATGGAAGGCGCCGCCACTTTCAGCTGCACAGGATATTGTGCTGTCCCCCTCGCCGAGAATCAGGCCCATTATGTGGAATGCCCCCCCGCCCGAAAGCTCGTAAAGCATCGAAACTGCGAAAAATATGATGAGCGCGGATGCGACTGCCTGCAGCATTTCACCGCGTGCATATCTTTTGAGGTTCTCTATGTTGAAGCCGACTCCGAACATGTAAAGGAGCCCATTGAGCATCACCACTATCATGATGGCCGTTCCTGCAGCCAGGTACCATGCTCCGGTGTTCGGATAGCCTGGACTCAATTTGTTTTCAAACGATGCCTTGTCTGTCTGCTTGAATTGATTGAAATCGGGCAATGCCTGGGCAAATGCAATGCTGCACGCTAGCGCAAGGAAAAGTAGCAATGCAACAAGCGTTTTGTTCATACCATCTGCCCCAATCTGGATATGTCTACTTCCTCTCCAAGCATATGCGAAATGCCGCGCGCCATTGCGGCTATCACCAGGAAATCCACAGCCGGCAGGAATACTGCCACGAGGAATATTAATGCGCTAGAGCGCGCCTGTTCTGTAAAAGGCGCTGGGTCTGGCATGCTGCCGGTGAGCAACTGCCCGAATGACAGGCTCAGATCCTCTTCATCATAGTTATAAGTGCCATCAGTTGTCTTGCAATCCACTCCTGCCGAGCCGCCAACCTGCTTGAAAAGATTTTCTCCCGGGCAACCTGGGTAGTGGTAAATTTTGATTGCCGGGCTTGTGCCCGTGCCTGCCATACCTGATGCTATTGAAGCGTTGAATATCATCATGATCGGGTACATTATGTAAAGGGAAAGGAAAATGGCAATCAGCGCGCCTCCGAACTGCCGCATGAACGGCGCTGATCGTATCACTATCGCAATCGGAAGGAACAGGATAAACACTCCGCTTTGTATGTATTGCAGCGTGAAGTACTGGAAAACAGCGGACAAGTAGGCAATGGTGGCAGTGCTAAGCAGGTTGTTTGTCAATGCAAGCTGCATGCTCTCCCCGCTATGTGGCGCCTCATTGCTCCCGACCAATGAAAGGAAGCACGCCATGTTGCAATTATACGTGGTATAGGTGGTGCGTATCTCATATGCTCCAAGCGAATAGCGCAAGGATTGCATATTGGTGCTGGTTATCGCCATCAGGTTCTCGAGGTAAATCGAGGCTGCGTCATACATTGTTTCTGATCCGAAATTGGCATAAATCGCGGGCGGATGGCTGCTGATGAAAATAGAGCTAATCTCATCTATACGGAATGAGCAGAACGAGCTCATGATCTGCAATATGACTAGCACAATTATGAGTGACATGAAAACCTGCAGGATTTCGGTTTTTGACCAGGTGAGCATGCGCGCGTTCTGGAAGAATTCCCCGAACATATAGCAAACAGCGATGATTGCTATTGTGCCTATGGCAGCCATGGCCGAAAACGAAAGCGTGTCATTGAAGGTAGCTGGGTTGCAAACCATCCCGCTTGCATTTAAAAGTGAAGGAGCTGCGGCAAGAAGAGTAAGCAGAAGCAGCGCAATCCTGTTTGGAATTCCAAAACCCATTTTTTCCCTCTAAGAAATCCTTGCAAGCGATGACACATCTATTTCCGAGCCAAGCAGGTGCGCCAGCATGCGGATGAAGCCCAGCGTTATTATGAGCGCTAATATGGACATCAGTATGACTTTGCAAATCACAAGGTAGGTCGTGCTCAGCGCAATATTCGGGTCAGTCAGCTGCGATGCATAATCATCGAACTGCTTCCTGCTCACATCGCTGTGCATTTCATACGGATCACAATGGTCTGTGAGTTTTAGTGCGTTAGGCGCAAGCGGCGCAGGTTCGGTCATTATCGGCGTTGCGTATCCAGTTAGCAGGCTGCTGCCGGCAATTATCGCAAGCGGATAAGCGGTGTAAAGCCCAAAGCCGATTGCAATCAGCGCGCCTCCTGCCTGCCTGCTAAGCTTGAAACAGCGGAAGAAAAGCCCGAGCGGTATGATCAAGGTGAATGAAAAGTTCTTTGCAAGAGTCAGCAGGAACTGCTGAGCGTAAATGTCCAGCACGCCTGCCATGGTGGCGAATGAGGAAGAGGTCAGGCTTCCGCGGAAAGCATTGAGCTGGCTGCAGTTGGTGAGCGTGAAGCCCACACCGAGCATGCTGCAGTATATCCCCTTGGATGCTTCTGTGCCTATGAGGCTTCCAGCATCGTGAAGATCGTTAAGCAGCGTTTCAACTCCTGTTGTTGACAGCTGCGCGTAGGCAATATCGTTTGCGCATCCAATATGCCCCGCGCAAGCAGGCACCGTGCCTGTCGGAGTGGCTGCAGTAAACGCATTCACCAGGTATCCATCAACCCCGACCTGCATGCCAAAAAGACAGAGCGCGACAAGCCCTGTTGCAAGAACCTGCACCAATTCATCGCTAATTATCGCGGTCCAATGCTGCAGGTTGAATATTTTGGAAAACATGAATGCAAGCGCAAGTATCAAAATCCCTGCAAGGAGCGGGTACATCAAATAGGTGTAATCAAAGAATGGAGCCCCTTGGCCTACGCCCATTGCGGTGCAGCCTGACAGCAGGAAAAGGGCGGCAATCAGACTGGCGAAAAGCATGAAGCGCGTTGCACCTGTTTTTTCCGCAATCATAATATCCTGCTCAATCCTGGTATTTCGATATCTCCTCCCAATGTCGGAGAAAAGACCCTGATGAAAGCTATCACAATCACGATATTCAGAAGAGGCAGCACCATCGCAGGCAGCATGAACACGCCTGCGTTCCGCACATCTGACATGGAATATTCTGCAGCGCCCGGTATGTCCCGCGACACAGCCTGGTCTGGGAAAGTAAGCGCGCCAACAAGATTCTGGTCAGAGCAAGCCTGGCTGCAGTCAGTTCTCACCGCGGGCTTGTAGAGGCAATCCATCTTGCAGTTGAAGCATTCCTGGCAGGCTACTGCGGGCGCAGGGGAAATCAGGCAGGAATCAGTGCAGCCTGTGCCAGTGCCGGCATCATATGGCTTGCAGGCATTTGCCTGCCCGTTGAGTGTGCAGTAATTGGTGGAAACACTCTTCGGATTGCTTGTGCCCGACGGCCTTCTGCAGATTGCGCTGCATCCTGTGCATGGAAGGTTCGGAGGCGCATAATCTCTGCAGACAGGAGTTGCAGGTGGCACGGTTTTTTGCGGGCTTTGGCGGCAGGCAGTGGAACAGCTTGCAAAGCTGCAGTCGTATATTGCATTGCTGTGCACTCCATTTGCATCAGTATATTGATTGTCTGCAGGCTTGAGCCCGCAGTCATTCTCGCTTCCTATCCTGCAGTTCTCCGGGCACTGTCCGCAGTCCAGGGAATTTTTGTATTCCTGTACCGGCCCGTCGCGTATGCTGATCGGTATGAACTGGTTGCCGCGAGTTGCCCAAATGCAGCCCTTGGCTTTGTTGGCAGGGTCTTTGCATGCACCCTCGTTATATTTCACTGATGAGTCTAGACATACTGATCCAACTGGGCCGTAGCAGTGTGTTGGCAATCCCCACTGACATCCTCCTGCTGCCATATAGCAGCTTATTTGATCGGTTATTCCCTCGCACGAAATTGAGCCATAACAGCCATAGAGTTTTGCATCGGTATAGCCTGTGCTTGGGTTCTGGCCAAAGCCTACATACGCGTTGCAAACCGGCACTTGCGCAGGCGTATCGCTCCTGCATTCTGCGCCGCAGTTGCCGATTGAGCACTCGTATCCTGTGCAGTCTGGGTCAGTACTGGCTGTAGTTGTCCTGCATTTAGGCTGGCACATTTTGCAATAACTCGGATCTGTCGAGGTTGCGTCATAAGGCAGACAGATCGGCGGCACATTTACGCTGCTTAGTTTGCAGCCTGCATCGCACTCTGGCGTAGAGCCTGGAGGAGAGCTGCTAGTGGAACACTTTATTCCAGCTCCAGTGCACACTGCGGGTATGCCGCTGCTCATCTGTGTTGCGGAATTGAGCGGCGAACCCGTGTGTATGAAATTGTAATCGCTGAATCTGCAATAGTCCGGGCAAGAGGTGCATTCACTAACAGTCGGCGGGTTGGTCGGATAAGGTGCGCAGCCAGATGTAATCGGATCAGCAGACATCTTGTTCTTGCATTGCACCGGGCAGCTGCTGCATGCGGTTTGCACTGCAGTTGAACCGCATATTGCGGCATATGAGCCGTCCAAATCATAGTTCACAAGATCAGCATAGCTGCCGCTTCCGCTCGGAGTTCTCAATCTGCACGGCTCAGGGCATCCAGTGCACTGCGTTCCGCAGTCAAAACTGCCTCCGATCGCACTGACATAAACGCACTTGCTCGGGCAGGTGCCGGTGCTCCCTGGCACTTCTGTTGGCGGGGGCTTGCACGCAGCTATGTTGCACTCTGCATCATTGTAAACCAGGTCGCCATTCGGCTTCCTTATCTTGCACCAGTCCGGGCAGCCGCTGCAGCCTGAGCAGGAAACTTCCAGATCCGCTGCCACTACTGCGGTGGGGCCAGTGTCATAATCCGTGTAGCATTTGTTCTCAACAGGAAGGGCGGTTTTGCATTCAGCCGAACATGTGCTATCGCATTCAACATTGCAATCCGTCCGCTGCCTGATTATCTTGCAGCCTGCATTACACGAAGCACAGGCGGAAACCTTGCAGTCGGGGAATTGGGAGGGGATTGGCACTTCCCTGCAATGTTCCGGGCAGCTGCTGTCGCATTGCGGCACTGGCGGGCTTGCACCTCCAGTGAGTGTGGTGCTTAAGTCTGTGCACGCAACCAAACCCGGGAACTCAACAGTCCCGTCGTTGTTGATATCTCCGGTCGCCCAATTGTCTTTTGTGATGCCTGCAGACTTGATGTCCTGTGTCTTTTGGAAAGTGACAATCTGCCCGTTTCCGGTTTCATTAATGTAGAATGCAACAGGCGCCCTGATGCTGCACTCTGCCGGGCAACTATTTTCTATGGCTACGGTTCTGTCTCCGTAAAGATTGACCTGCAGCGTGTACCATGAAAGCGCGTATGTTGTTGGGTATATTATGAAAAGCGAAAGCGCAATTGCAAGCAATAGCCCTCCAAGTTTCCTCGTAAAGAAGAAAGTGCGAAGAAGAATGCCGAACAGCAGGAGTATGGGTGCGATTGCAAAGGTTATGACGTCCAGGAAATAGCGCTGCGCAACAATGCTCACAAGCATTTTGCTCATATTGTCAAAAACCGCGGCGCCGCGCTCGGCCTGTATGGACATTCCGGCAAGAGGCCTTACGCTGATGCCTGCGAACAGCGCCTTGGACATCTGGGACATGATATTTGCGCCAGTAGTAGCAAGGTTCTGGTTCATGTAGCTGTCTGCAAGCGAGTCTCTTGCATACATTGATCCGGTATTGTAGAGATTATCCAGGTAATCTGTCGCGATTTTTATGTAACAGGGCTCGACGCTAGTGTTTGCACAGTCCACGCCAGCTCTGCCGTTACCTATTGCTGCCCGCGCCAACTCATCGTAGAATGTTATGGCGCCGACAATGCTGATGATGAGTATCACTGAAACAATGCACTGGGAAAGTTCAGCATCCACAAATGCCTTGACTTCTGGCAGATTGAGTGCGTTCCCTACAATCGCTGCGAGTGAAATAATGGCGATTGCGAGTGACACTCCAATTATGCTGGTGATTCTCCAGTCAGAAAACCAACCAACACTGTAGAGCGGTGTTGCGCTGCCTATAAGCCCGAGTCCGTTCTGTGCATTCAAAAAAGCCCCCTGTGCTGTGCCAGTTGCTCCGCTAGCCTGCGGATTGATTGGCTTCGGGTGCCATTGCGAATCCAGGCTGCACATGCCGGTTGGCTGGTTGCAATAACCCTTGGAATCTGGCTGCAGCCCAGGGCAGCATGCGCCGACAACCGGTTCTCCGTATGAAGCGCATGCGGCAGTAACAGTGCCGGCAAAAAGTGCCAGCGCAAAAAGCACAATGATCGCAGTTGTTTTTCCAAACATGTTCTTTTCCTCCTAAATTACAAACGTCATGTCTCAAACATTTCCATAATTCCTATACTTGGATTGCGTGCAGCCCCTTTGAAAGTGACATCACGCAGGTTATCAGCACAATTATCGCGAGGTTCGGCATGAAAACCGCCTGGGGCAGCGTGGAGCCCAGCCTGAAGAGCGGCTCCTTGTTCATAGCCAAAGGCGGCGAGCGGCTGTCAAATGCAAAATCATGGAAACTGTAAATCGGTTTTCCGCTCTCAATATGCGCCATCGGGCTGGTCAACACTGTCTCAAACGCCGCACCGCTCATTGCATAGAATGTCGGCAGCACAATGTAAAGCCCGAAGAAAAGCGCAAGCAGCATGTCTCCGAACTCGCGCGTCTGCGGAATTATGCGCAGCACAAATGCGAATGGCAGCAGTACGGAGGCGGCAACCAGCTGGATAATCTGCAGGAGCTGCTTCTGCGCAGACAGGCTTGCCACTAGTGGCAGGTACATATCAATCATAAGCTCCTTGTTTGCCGAAAGGGCGCGCAGGTTTGCCGATGTTGCTGCGGCATGCCCGAAATACGGGGTAAATCCTAAGTTCAGGTATGGTGTAGCATCTGCCTGGTTTCCGAGGCTTGACTGCACCAATTCGCGAAGCAACGGCTCTCCGTTGGAATACAGGAGCTTGTTCAGGTAATTGTTAGTTGCATCAAACGGGCTCTGCCCCCCTGTGAAGCCAAGCGCTATGTTGCAGGAGCCAGTGAAAAACGCGGCCAATCCTACAAACATAAGCGCGGTTATGAACAAGTTCTTTGCCTCATCCTTGGACCATACTAAGAAGTTCTCATTGTGCATGAAGCTTCCGTACATGTAAGATGCTGCAATGAGCAATGTGACGAACATGAATGCGATTGCAATAAGGTCGGTTGCGCCTGCTCCAACCTGGCTTATGCTGCAAACGTCAATGTAGGTGCTAGGCAGGGCCTGTGAATGCGCAAGCTGGCAGAGAAGCGCAAACGCCAGCAGCAATGCAGTTCTTGAAGCGCCCATATTCACACCAATTTGCTTATGCCATACAGCTGCGGCTCGCCTCCGAATGTTACGGCAAGGTTGCGCAGAAGGGTCATTGAAATGATTATCGGAATGATTGAGTAAACGATTGTCAGCACTCCGAATATGGCTGCTTCTGGGAGTGCAAATTGCCGCACTGGTTCAAAATATTTCGGCACTATAGTGTTGCCCCCCCAGTAATTGCCAAGCGGAAGCAGCCCAACTCCTCCTCCAACATAACTGGTCAGAAGAGGGTACATCGCAATCGGGTAAAATGATTTGATATCTACAAATGTGTTTTGCACGTCGATATAGCATTTAGCCAAGCATTGAGCACAGCCGGTCCCTACTGTTGCTGCACAGGGTGTGGCACAAACTAGCGGGCAGACTATGATTTGCCAGCCTGTCTCACCTGAAAGAAGCCCTGCGCCTATTTCGCTAGTTATCATGCCTATCGCGCCGCCCACGCCTCCGCCATTTTGGAATACCATGCCTATCAGTGCGCCTGCGAACCCAAGCGGGCTTTGGATGAAATATTGCATTGCCGGGTTGCAGACTACTCCTGTGAGCGGCGGATTGCCTGGGTCCAGGCTGCCTGCGATTACATTAAGATTGTGCGTACTTGCCGCCAAATGCGGGCTATATGGCTTGTAAATGGCATCTGATATCGCAAAACTCGCAGGGTAAATGACGGATGCGCCAATAACTGCAGCAAGCACCACTCCACCTACTTTTCTTGTCAGTGAAAAACAGCGCAGGAAAATCCCAACTGGCAACATTACTACCGATGCATTGACGAAGAAAATTATCAATGCTTGTTGTGCGATCAAGAAGAGCATCAGGTTTGCGACTGAGTCCATGGCGCCGCCTATCTCAGTAACAAGCGGATAGAGCCCTGCCCCTGGGCTTGCGGAAATACTGTAGCTGACATACCCTGGGGTTATTCCTGCGGAATAAGAATACGATGCCACTTTTGCAATGTCGAAGTAAACGTCTCCGAGCGCACGGTAGAAATCCCTGCCGTCATTGTAGACTTTCTGGATTGAGCCCTTGGCAAAATCACCTATGTGGCTCGGTTGCCCGGTCAAAAAAGCTGCCGCACTGTCTGCCGTAGCAACCATCGCAATGCAGAAGACCGCGATTATCATTGCCGCGCCAAGCTCCTGTATTTCTATTTTCACCCAGGCGTCAAGCATGTTCAACTGGAAAAGTTTTCCCGCCATGTATGCGAGGCCCAAAAACGAGGCTGAAATGGCAATTGAAAGGCCGACCCACAGGTAAATGTCTGAAAACCACGGCGTTACGGGTGCAGCGTGCGCGCTGTTTGCCAATAGGACGAGCGCCAGTGTGGCAATTAGAAGTATGCTTGGTTTCGGCTCCCACCGCATGCATTTTCATCTCTGAAGAGATTTATAAACTCTTTCTTGCGGTTGGAGATTATTTTGAGGCTGGAATCTCATTTGCCTGCCTGAAAAGAAGGGCAATATGCAAAATACGCAAGGCTAAGCACAAATATTGCGCCAATCACTGCGCCGAAAAGCGCCTGAAGCCCGATGCTGTCCGTCAATACGGCTCCTGCAATCACGAGCAAAGCGAATGCAACTGCGCCTATCTTGCACCAGTGCAGGTTTTTTTCGAATTTCTTGCGCTTTTCAAGAAGTGTTGGAAAGCACTCACTGCATGCAACAGTGTGCTTTTTCGGGAGCGAAAGAAGGGCGCGAAAGCGCCTTGCGCCGCTTATCAGCCAATCTGCTTTTGCGGGAGTGCCTGTTGTCTCCTTTCCGCAGCTAAAACAGATCCCAGGTTCT
>JAPLWZ010000025.1 GCA_026396335.1 Microcaldota archaeon
TTACTATAGTTATCGTGCTTATCAAAAAGCCTATAACATAGATCATCAAGGCGGAATATCTGATTTGAGCCAGGCAATGCGCCTTGATTCTGAGAATCTTAACAACTTTGCTGCTTTGTGTAGGATAAAAACGTGGAGACGAAATTCAATCAGTTTTTCAAAAGAGTATTTGACGGCTCTGCCAGATTGCGATAAATACCTAAACGAATATCCGTATGATCCGTCAACGCTTATGACTCGTGGTCTGAATAAACTAATGATCCATAATCTGTCAGGTGCGATTGATGATTACAAACTTTCAGTAGATCTATATTCGCAATATGAAAATCAAACTGGTGCGAATTTCGACGCGTCAGTTGCAGATGGATATTATAGCGTAGGCAGGGCGTTAGTTGGACAAGGTAAGTATTCTGAATCAATTGATTATTTCAATAAAGCAATTGAAATTAGGAATAAGACGACGTACGACCCTCTTTATCTGCGCAGTGAGCCTGAAAAATTCTGGGAAGGTGTGGATAGTTCATTTGCGGCCTATTATTTCTATAGAGGAGTTGCGGAATATCGCTTAAATCAAACAGAGGCGGCAAGAATAGACCTGGATCATGCTAACCTTTTAGACAAATCATTCGATGATTATGTACTCGCAAAAGGAGTGTTGGATTCAAGATATGCTCCGAGATACGAAATACCCTATTATGTTGACTAAATAGACCATATATGACGTCTGCCCGTGGTGTTTCATCATGCCCGAATCAAAACGCAAGGAAATTTACAGGAAACTCGCAATCGAGCGCCTCGCGGACTACTTGTGGAGGAATGTTAAGCCTGAGATGCTTGCCACGCCTGAGACAGCGAAGAAACTCGCGGCTGACATCATTCGCGCGATGGAGCGCGGGGATTAACAAAAATAAATTCCCCAGCTAAAGCTAGGGGTTAAAACGCTGAAAAACAGCGAAAAAAATCAGATGAGTTGTAAAAGCCTAGTTTACTACTTAGAGCTTCTTGACTCCCTTTGCGCGAAGTCCCTTGTCACCGGATTCAACTTCGTACTCTACTGCGTCGCCAGGCCCGATCGTGGCGCCTCCCTCAATCGATGAGGTGTGCACGTACACGTCCTTGCCGTCGTCTCCGGTAATGAAGCCGAAGCCGCGCGCTGTGTTGAACATTTTCACTTTTCCTTTCATTGAAACCACCATTGTCTTTATTTCATACTCTGTTTGAAGCGAATAGCTTATAATGTGTTATTCCTGCCCTGTGTGTAAGAATGCAGGTGCATTGCGGGCGTGAAACTAGGCTGGCTGGCGTTTGGGCTGCATTTGATGAGCTAGAACCTCTTTATTCCGCTCCACGCACTGAGGAAATAGGCAAATCCGACGTAAAGCGTGCTGACAAAGACAAATATCACAAAGAAAAGCTTGATTTCATCCGGAACTGCGCCTGGCAGCGTTTTTACAAATGCGGATGCGGAATGTATCTGCTTGGCAGTCTCGGGCATTTCGCGCTTTATCTCAGGGAGGAGCGCCATGCCTGTGAAAATCAGCAATACTGTGAATGCAGCAAGTACAATTACAGTAGTCAATTGCATACATTAGCCCCTAATTTCGTAAATCCTGAATACGTCCTGCCCGTTGTAGCTCACTACTTTCACCAGCTGGAAGTCATTGTAAAGAACAGGCGAAAGCGGCTCGTTGCTCACATTGTACGGGATTGCTATCAACTGATTATATGTAGGTACGCCTGTGCGCGGGGCAGGGTCCATAGGCATGGTGAACTGCATAAATTTCACCCCGTTTGCCGCCCAGTACTGCGCATTGCTTTTGTTTGCCGGCACTGTGAGCGGGTCAAAGAAGCCCTGCAGCTGCCCGTTTGCATCAAACTGGAACTCGTTCAGCACCCACCTGTTTGTCCAGAGCAGGTACTTCACATCGTATTTCTTGAGAAGCGCGCCTGTTTCCGCACTGTTGGTGCCGTAAACCATCACTGCTTCATCAGCCATGCGCGTGTGCATGTCCACATAGGGGCTGGCGTGCGCGCGGCGGTAGGAAACGACCTTTCTGCCTGTGAGCGCATTCATCATGAAGCCGTCCTCATTCGTGGTGAGGAAAACGTCATTCACGGCAGTGTTGCCGCGTATCCACGTTTGCAGTTCCATGAAGGGCGCGGAAAGTTCAATTGCGCCTGATTGCTCGTACTGCGATGCGCCGCGCGCGTTCCAGTAGTCCGCATAACCAAGGTATGCGGCAATGAGGAGTATGGCAAAGCCGATTGCAAGCAATTTTACGCTCTGTTTCTTGAGCCGCTCGTTTGCAAAAACAAGCCCGAAACAGATGAGGAGCGGCGTAATTGTCGGGTAAACCTGGTCGCTCATCATGAAGTTCACAAGCGGGTGTATTATTGCGATGAACCAGGCTGCAAGAAGAATAAGCACGAATAATGAGGCAAATTCCTTGCGCGTTTTCCAAACGTAATAGATGCCGAGCAGGTTGAAGAGCGTGAAAACCATCATCACGCCGCTGCGGAAGGGCAGTATTGCGTTGTTGAACAGGTCAAATACCGAGCCCCAAAGAAGAGTCGGGTTCTTCACGTCCGGCACGGTGATGTTCTGTATGTCGTTTGGCGTGGCGCCGTGATAGATGAATATCGGCCTGAACCAGAAGAGGAGTGAAAGCAAAAAGCCGATTGCGAATATGATTGCGTAGAGTTTAAGCGCGTCCTTGCTTGATTCATCAAGTGTGAGCTTCCTTGTCTTGAAGTCGAACAGTTTCGGAAGCAAAAGCACAAGCGCGGCAACGAAAAATATCATGAATGCCATGAAGAATGCCTGCGAGTTTGAAAGCCCGGCAATGCCAAGCGCAAGACCTGTGGGGGCGGCGCTTTTCATTTCAGGCTTTCGCAGGAACAGGTAGAACGCGAGAATGAACAGCGGCATGGAAACAACGGATGAGAAGAATGAATACTTGATAACCGGCGAAAAGCCGTATCCGAATGCGAGAAGCACAGCCAGCGCGGGCAAATAGTTGTTTCCAGTCAGTTCCTTTACCAAATAATAGAATATTGCAAGCGTCATCAGGTCAACAATGAGCGCAAAATTCAGCATGGCTGCCATTGCAGTCATTCCGCTTGCCCAGGTGAATATGGCAACCAGCAGGAAGTAAAGCCCGGGCGCAAGGGGCACTTCGCCCTTCATCTGCGAGCTTTCAAACACGCTTCCGCCGTCAACAATGTGCGTTACGTCTCCCAGCCCCTTGTAGTAGTCGCCGCCGTAAAGCGGGGAGGGGATTTGCTTGTACTTGCTTACTATTCCGAATGAAAGTGAAAGAAGCAGCAGGCAGATCAGTACATAGACTGGCAAGCCATAGCCGTGCTCTTCAACGTGTTTTTTCATTTTGCCAATCATTATACGCACCCCTAAGCTTTCCAGATGTCCTTTTGCTTTCCTGCCATTGGCTTGCTGAGCATGTTTACCCAAGAAGAATCTTCAAGCATTTCAAACGTATGCGAAACATGGGGCGGGATTATGAAAAAGTCGCCGTGCTCTGCTGTGAAGCCCCAGTTCTTGCTGCTTTTCATGTCGTGCATTTTCACGCTTATCCTGCCCTGCACTA
>JAPLWZ010000120.1 GCA_026396335.1 Microcaldota archaeon
ATTCCACTCTTCATTCTCATCCGTTGCAACCGCATCTTCGGGCAGGAGCGGAGGCGGATTCGGCGGAGGCGGCGGAGGAGGGGGCGGCGGTGGCGGGGCAAGATAGTCTGCAGCAGCAAGCAGCCCTTCCACTCCCGAACGATAACCGAATCATTTATATGTTACTAAAGGCCCAGTCAAACACAGAGGTGGGAATTATGAAAACATTCGCATTATTCGCAATCATTGTGGCAGCAATGCTCCTGTTCGCAGGGTGCACCACAAAGCCAGGCACTGGGCCTGTTTTCCCGAACAAGCCAAACGGGCAGGTGAATACAACTGCACCTGTTCCAATTGCATCTGGCATCACAAAAACATTTTCTTCCTGGAACGAGCTCTCGGACTTCCTGCACGCGGCAAACCCGAATTCCGGCTATAACGGCGGCATGATGGGCGGCAGGCTGGGGATAGATAACATGATGGAAAAGGGCGTTGCTGTAAGCGCAGCAGCACCCGCGTCTCCCTCACCTATCTCTTCAGGCGGCTCCTCTACTGATTACTCTCAAACCAATGTGCAGGTAGCAGGCGTTGACGAAGCGGACATGGTGAAGAACGACGGCAAGTACATCTATGTTGTCGGCAACGATTACGGCTACTATGGAGTGGGCCCGTTCTCATTCAACAGCAACGAAGGCACAGTGAAAATAATCGACGCATTCCCTGCAGCAGGCATGAAGCAGGTGGGCAAGGTTTCATTTGAAGGCAGTGCACAGGAAATATTTGTGTACAACGACAAGCTGGTGGTATTCGGATCGCGCTACGACCAGGTAGCCTACCCCTATCCTATGATGGAGGCAAGGGCAATGTGCCTTAGGTGCATAGTGCCACCTTACTATTCGCAGAACTTTGCATTCATGAAAGTCTATGACATTAGCGACCGCACGGCGCCCAAGCTCGAAAAAGAATACGAAGTAAAGGGCAATTACATCTCTTCGCGCATGATAAACGGGAAAGTATACGGCGTGTTTTCCGACCCGGCAAACTACAATGACCCCCTCCCGCTTTACGCAGTGGACGGAGTGGCGCAAAAGATAGCGCCATCTGACATAGCGTATTTCGACTACCCGGACCAGGGCTATAACTTCAACATATTCCTCTCCGCGGACCTAAGTGATCTCTCAAAGCCTGAAACCCGCAAGGTAATTCTTATGGGTTACGCACAGAACCTGTTCGTCTCCCAGGACAACATGTATGTCACCTACACGAAGTATGACTACTATTACCCAGAGTGGGGCGCATTCTCCGACGTTTATGGCGCTTACCTCTCAAGCGAGGCAAAGCAGAAGATGGCAGAAATTGACGCAACAAACATGACTGACTGGAGAAAGGACCGCATGAAGATGGCGGACATCTCGGACTACGCACAGGAAATCGCGCAGAGTGTGGGCTCGGAAAAACTCCAGACGCTCCAGCAGCAATACTCAGACAAGCTCTCCGCGCTCTACGCAAAGCGCGCCCGCGATGCCGAGAAAACGCAAATTCACAAACTCTCTCTCAATGGATTTGTGGAAACAGCAGAAGGCAGCGTGCCTGGCCACGTACTCAACCAATTCTCCATGGATGAATCAGGCAGTTACTTCAGGATTGCGACAACAGTGCCGCAGGTATGGGACTGGAACGGACAGGGCTCTGCCCCTTCCTACAACAACATGTATGTGCTTGACAGCTCTCTCAAGCAGACTGGCAGCGTGGAAAACATCGCGCCCGGCGAACAGATATACTCCGTTCGCTTCATGGGCAACCGCGCATACATGGTCACATTCAGGCAGATTGACCCGTTCTTCGTGCTTGACCTGTCAGACCCAGCAGCGCCGAAGATTGCTGGCAAATTGAAACTTCCAGGCTACTCGGACTACCTGCACCCCTACGATGAAACGCACATAATAGGCTTAGGCAAGGACGCGACAGTTGACAAGAACGGTCAGACAGCATGGTACCAGGGCGTAAAGCTTACAATGTTCGACGTATCTGACATTGAGAACCCGAAGGAAGTCGCATCGATAAATATCGGCGACAGGGGCACAGACTCAAACGCACTGCACGACCACAAGGCATTCCTGTTCTCGAAGGAGAAGAACCTGCTCGTGATACCTGTGCTTGAGGCAAAAATAAACCCGAGCAATTACGCAGGCGACGTTCCGCAGTGGCAGTACGGCGAATACGTATTCCAGGGCGCTTATGTGTTCGAAATCAAGCCAGACAGCATCACTCTCCGTGGCAAGATAACGCACGCGACAGAAGAGGAAATGATGAAGTCCGGCGAGTACTACTGGAGCAATGCAAATGTGCAGAGAAGCTTGTACATGGACAACTACCTCTACACTGTCTCCGACCGATACGTTAAGGCAAGCGACCTTGGCACACTTGCGGCGATCTCAAGCGTGAAGATCGGGCAGGATCAGCCGAACAACGGCTACTATGGCGGAGTGCCAACGCCAATGGCATCCGGTTCCGCTGCAACATCCGGCGTTATGGTTAAGTAGTTTTTTTCTTTTTTGATTTTTTTCAGTAGCCCCGAGTTTCTATGGACTCGTTTGGCTCCTCTCTAATTAGTTATAGCAATACTATCCAATGCCTAATGAGGTTCCAGCTGCCTAAATGCCCTCAGGAAGACTGCACTTTAAAAGCCACTAATCCGGCTGGATAACCCGGGTCAAATGCAAACCTTCCTGCAGACGTACATGGGTCAATACTGATTGTGCGCGTGTAACAATATCCACTCGCAACTTTCGAATAGTATGCTTCAGTATTAAAATAGCAATTAACATCATTGTATTGGCAGTATTCGAACATCTCATTGGAAATATCTAAAGGATCCTGTCCAATGTTACACACTTTGTATGTTAGTACATGAGTTGAGCAGAATACACTCAAAATTTGAAGGGTTATTTTACCATCCTTGGATGTTCCAACGTCACTGGCACCGTAGAGAGGGCAGTCTATGTCGGTTAATCCATTGCAGTTCGTTGGACACACGTTGTCCTTCACGTAAGCATCGCATTTTGTTATGCAATCTGCAGAATCAGTAAAGTTCAGTCTGCAGCTTGTTTTACAGTCGTAATCAGCACCGCAAGCATTGATGCAATTAGATGCCTCAATATTGCAAGCCGCCTGCTCACATATCCCGTCATTTAGGACACACACAGTCTCGTTTGCAGTCTGCGTCATCTCCCCAATAGTGTTCGAGGTGTTTGTTTCAGATTCTTTGCAGATACTATTCACGCATACACCATTATTTCCGCAAGGAGTGTTATTGATAGAGTCGTGTTTGCATGTATAATTAGTTGCTAGACCGCAACTATCTGCAGTGCAAGTATTATTGTCATCGCAGGATGCGGGACATTTTGGACAAGAACTCAAATCAGTAACAACACTTCCATCTGGACAGGAATAAGTCTTCGTCGGTTTCGGACAGTTCGCTAAGTCAGTTACTACTGTTCCATCTGGGCAGGCGTATGTCTGCTTCGGAGTTGGTTGTGCTTGTTGCGCCTGTGAAGCAGAAGCGTTTGCAGCTGGTTGATTATTTGGTGCGCCGAGTGTCTTATTCATATCAATCCCACCATCTATCAAGATGCTTCAGAAAGTATAAAAATCCACTTTTTTCGTGAGTGGTTGCAAAGTAGTTCTTTTGTTTTTCAGTAGCCCCTAGCGGATTCGAACCGCTGTAACCAGGTTCAAAGCCTGGTGTCCTTGGCCACTAGACGAAGGGGCTGCATCTTTCTTTTTAGAATTAGTATTGGCGAGCAATATAAACAATTGCGGTCGCCGTCTTTCCGCAGACAATGCAGTTCCCGTGCGGTTTCTCTGACTTGTCAAACCTAGTGCCGCGCACGTTGCCGCCTGTCTTTTCCTTTACGGACTCGGCGCACTTCTCACCGTCCATTTCCATCGAGCAGAATGGTGTAGCTACGAGTTTCCCTTTTTCGAGCCCGGACGCAAGCACTGCCATGGTATCTGCCGAAGAAAGCGTGGCATCAAACGCATCCTGCGCTTTCTTTTTCATGTCGGAAAACATCTTCACTGACTCAGCAAGGATGAATGTTGAAAGTTCCGACTCCTTTATTTGCGATTTTACCTTGTTGTCCCTTCTTGCAACCGGGAATATGCCGCTTTCAGCCTCGCGCGCGCCCACTTCAACGCGGAAAGGCACCCCTTTCATCTCCCACCAGTTGTACTTGTAGCCCGGCGTGGAGTCTGAAGCATCAACTTCCGCGCGCATGCCCGCGCCGCAAAGCATTGCTGCAATTGACTTTGCCTTTGCAATGACCATCTCCTCATTCCCCTTTTTGGGAATGGGCACGACCATCACCTGAACAGGCGCAAGCGCAAAGGGCATAACAAGCCCCCCGTCATCGCCGTGCGCGGAAATGATTGCCGCGTATATGCGTGAAATTGCAGGTCCATAGCAAGTCTGGTAGCAGTACTCATACTCGCCTTTTTCATTCAGGAACTTCACATCAAACGGCTTGGCAAAATTCTGCCCAAGCAGGTGAGTTGAAGGCAGCTGCAGCACTTTGCCGTCCGGCATCATGCTGTCTGCAGCATAAGTTTTTTCCGCGCCCGGAAATTTGTCCCACTGCGGCCTCTCAAAAAATATGAACGGCACCCCAAACTCCCCGAAAATGACGTTTTGCGACATCTGCATGTCTTCAATGACCTGCGCTTCTGCTTCAGCGCAGTTTCTGAGGTGGGGCGCATCGCAAGCCGTTCCTCAAGCACATTGTCGCCGGCTTTCTCCACCCAGAACACTTCGGGCGTAAATCCCTTCACGTGCGATGCTTCCTTGTGGAAGTTGCTCTCTGGAATGAGCGCCGGGAACCAGGCCGGCTTATGCCCCTTTGCCTCAAGTTCCTTCTCATAAACAGAATACATTTTCTTCATGGACATGACTGACCATGGCATGAACACGACAAAGCCCTTCACATTGTAGCGAAGGTCGCAAAGCCCTGCCTCTTTCGTTATTTCAGTGTACCATTCGGAAAAATCCGCCTTCTTGCTCTTCATGAGTGTTGATTGCAGGGAAAAAGAATAAAAGAGGTCAGTTTGGCATCACACTGGCAGCTTTACGGTGAAGGAAACGTTATAGTAAGCCCTATCTCCCATTGGTACGCCTATGCCTGGTCCATGCTTCACTTCGCCGACAGCATTCTCGATGATAGCTCCGGCAAGCTCCTGCGCTGAAAGGCAGTTGTTTACTGCTTTGAGTACGCCATTCCCCCAGCCCGCACTCCATTTCTCATACTTTTTTATGCCAACTAGGCTATGCGAGGCGCTCACTTTGAGCGTATCTGGGCCAATTTTCACAGTTGTGTGGGGATCGAACTTCTCAACAGTTTTTTTTATCGCGTCAGCCGCTTTTTGCAGAGGTGCGACTTTCATATCCCGCCCTGGGCCGATGCCTGGCACGCTTTCCTTGCTGAATTTCATGTTTGCAGTAACCATCTTCATCCACCTCGAAGGAATAATTTACCGTTTGTCGGCTATTTATAACATTTATTCCAAAAACACCAAATTGTCCCACCTGGAACATAGCTTTAAATTGGCAATGCCGCAATAAAATAACAGGAAAAAGGTGAATCAAAATGGCAACAACAGCAAACCTCATCAGACTGTACCTTAAGCGCCGCCCGCAGCTCCTTTCAGTCGTGAACAACGGGCTTTGCAATTATTCCGCACTCGCAAGAAGGCTCCAGAAGGAAATATTCCCGGGCAAGCAGCACGAGTTCACCGCAATAAAGGCCGCGCTCCTCCGCCTGTCAAAGGAAGACTCATCCGAAGAGCGCGACTGGGAAAAGGGAGTGGAAAAAATCCTCAAGCAAAGCTCTGTAGAGATACGCTCGCACGTGGCAGTCATTTCAAGCAAGGGAAGCGTTGGTGTGCCTGTAATTGCAATGTCAAATTCCAAATCCGGTGTAATGAGCGTGGTTGACTCGTCATTCGTTCCACAACTCAAAAAGAAGGGCCTTAAGGTAATAGACAACCTCACACTCGTTATCCTTTGCAGCCCGCTGCAGCTTCAGGACACGCCTGGGTGCGTATCCGCAATACTCGACGCAATTGCGGCAGAGGGCATAAACGTGCTCGAGTTCATCTCCTGCCACACTGACACGCTGATGGTCGTGAAGAACCCTGACGCAGTGCGCGTGTATGAAATACTCGGCAAGCTGACTGGCAAGGATGAGTAAGGCTAGGTAATTCTGTTTCCTGTTTTTTTTCAGCCTAGCCCGCGCCGTTCAGCATTCCGCCAAGCACCGCGGTAAGCCCGAAGCGGATCGCAAAAAGGAGCGCAAGCCCCATGAGCGCAAGTATCGGGAAGTACTTCAGCCCGTCTATCCTTTTTCCTGATGACATGACGCCAACTGCCATGCAGCCGAAGAAAATGGTTATTGAAATCGCGAGTATGGAGAACAGCTGCACCCCTTCCGGCGTGAACAGCAGCTTGCCCTTGAATATGCCCACATTGCCTGAGAGCTGCGAAATCGCCTCCCCTCCGCCGCCGATTTTTTTCTTTATGATAAGCATGATGTCCACGAGGAATGTGGAAACCCCGTAAAGCATCGGCGCGCCAAACGTGATTGCGGCAATGATGAAAAGCTCGTAGTTCAATATGATTGAGTTGACCTCTTTTTTCACCGAGCGGAATTTCCGGATGTCAAGCGCGGTCTTCTCAAGGAGTTCGGACAGGTCTCCTCCCGAGTGCATGCCCTCCACAATCTGCGTCATTGTTTTTTCAAGCACGTTTGAATTGATCTGCTCGGTCATGCCCAGCATCACTTCGTCAAGCGGCATGCCTGTCATGCTCTTTTTCGCCGCCTTGTTGATTGCTTCAGTCAGCGGGCCGAACTCATCGCGGGCGGAAACCACAAGCGCCTTGTCAGGCGTCAGCCCAGAGCGGATGTTGGATGCAACAAGTGACAGGAAGTCCGGAAGAACATCTTCCACCTTGCCTGCGCGCGAGTTAGCCCCTAGGTACATATTCGAGTAAACCACCAGGTGCACGGCTGCGACAATGCCAATCGTGGTAAAGATGGAAAGCGGGAAACTGATTGCCATAAAAACTGAGCCTGCCACGCCGATTGCAATCGACGCGATTATCAGGTAAAGCGAGAATGCGCGCGGGTTGATGTCCATCGCGTTGTAAATGATCATCTTCGCCCATACATTGCGGTAGCTGGCAATCAGCCCCACTCTCTTCGGTTTTATCGGTGCGTTTGCTGCTGCCATATGCTTCAACTCATATTGAAACTGACGGCCTCCTGCTCTCGATGAGGCCTATGAACATGTACTGCACGAATACCAACGAGCCCAATATCCCGTAGAGCACAGTGTCGGTTATCGGAATCTCCACGAATGAGGAAATGACCATGATGAAAATCAGTGAAATGGTCGGCACAATGATGCACACCATCAGGTACATGATCGCAATCGAGTTGAGCTGCGCGCCGTAATTTCGCACGGCAATCCGCTGCTCTTCGGACAGGAATTCCACAATGTCGGAAAGCACGGGCCCGATGTCAGTGCCTGCTTTTACCGCATTTGACATTTGCCAGAGAATTCTGCTGTAATAGTATGAAGGGTTTTTTGTGGCGGATTCCTCAAGCGCATCAGCCATGCTGGCGCCCGCCTCGATATGGGTCACCACTTTGTCAAATTCAGTTGAAACAATTCCGTAGCCGTGCGACGCGGAAACCAACGATTCGAAAAGAGGGACGCCTGCGGTGGTCTGCACCCTCAAATGCCTTGCAGCGAAAAGCAGATCCTTGTCCATCTGCGAAATTTTCTTGTTGCAGAGCCAGCGGGGGTAAACAAGGCAGAACATGAACACGCACATGGACACGGTGAGCGAGGCGACAAGCGCCAAGATGAGCGGGTTTCCTATGCCCAACTTGAAAAGCACCAGGTAAACAAGTATTTCGGAAAACAGGAAGTAGACATGACCTCTTCCACTGTGTTTATCTTCTTGTCAGCGAGCCAGTGGAGCACTTTCGCGCGCTCCTTTATCGAGGCGTTTATTTCCGCATCATCCATGCGTGTGTATGTTCTCAGCGTGTCAAGCAGGCGGACCGAGGGATTCTCAGCTTCAAGCTTGTCCTTGCTCGACCTCCACCTGTAAACAATATTCGCGCGCACCGCGTCTCCCTTTTCTGAAGGGATAAGTTCGCCGATTTCAAACACCCTGCGGATACCGCTCCTGCGGTCACGGTACATTGCAAGCACGAAGTGCAGTGATTCAAGCACGACTTCGGGAAGTTCAATCGGCGGGCTCACCAGCCGCTTGAATGTTTCAAACACGGTTTCCGCGTGCATTGTCGCGTAAACAGAGTGACCGGTGTGCATTGCTTCGAACAGCACTTCTGCCTCTTCTGCGCGCCTGATTTCTCCGACAATGATTCTGTCAGGCCTCATACGAAGGGAGTTCACCATCAAATCCAGCATCGACACGCCGCCTTTGCCGTCCCTGCCTCCTTCCCTCACTACCATGGGCACCCATTGCACGTAAGAGGGAAGCGTAATTTCGCGCGTCTGCTCGATTGAAATGACACGCTGGTTCTGCGGAAGGAAGGAGCAAAGCACGTTCAGTATGGATGTTTTTCCTGCGCCTGTGCCTCCCGAGATAAGAATATTCAATTCGTACTGCATGGCAAGCCAAACGAACGCAGCCACTTCCTCGTTGATGGTATTCGCAAGGATAAGGTCGGTAATTGTCCAGGGCTTGCGGGCGAATTTCCTTATGGTGATCGTGTTCCCGAACATTGAAATCGGCGTGAGCGTGGCATTCACACGGTCGCCTGTCGGCAAATAAGCGTCCAGCAGCGGGTCCTGGCTCGTGATCTGCCTTCCGACACGCCTGCCGATGAGCGAGGAATAGTCCCATATTTTCGACTCGGTGTCAATCCTAAGCGACGACTTGCACCAGCCGTATTTCTTGTGGTAAACCCAAATCGGCTCCCTGCTTGAATTGATGCAAATTTCCTCAAGCCCGTCGTCTTTCAGCAGGAATTCAATGTCTCCCATGCCCAGGAGCTCCTGCACCACCCTGCCTGCAAGCTCCATGGCATTTTCCTCAGTGATCCTCGGGATTTTTTCCTTCACGAGCTTGAGCGCAAGATTGTAGAACTTGAGCTTGAGCTCCGCCATCAATTTGATGTCCAGCACTTCCTGCGACGTAATCCGGATTTGCTTGAGCAGCTCGCCCTTTACGGTTTCCATGTATGCGGCAGTGGCAGGCTCCGGGCGCGGCACGGTGAGCGTGTATGCCATTATTTCCCCGGCATCCTTCGTCAATGTGACAGTGGACTCGATGTTGTCCGCCTTCACCTTGTAAGTTTCCAGTTGCGCCATAGAAAACACCCATTGATGGTTTTTCTGCTGTTGTTCCTGTCCGTTCCTATGCTGAATCTTTTTTTCTGAGTTTCATCTTGCCAAGTATGTCATAATCAAGAGTCAGGAGCCCATGCTTTTCCAGGCTCATTGCGTATTCCTCAACTTCAGAAATCGGAAGCGAAAACTGCTTGGCTATCTCGCTTGCGTTTGCGGAGCCCTTCTTGTCAACGTACCTGAGTATCTTATCTATCGCCGTCCTTCCCTCGTTCTGGTCCTGTGCGCCTGTCCCTGGTGCTGGCGAACTTGCAGAAGCGCTTGCCGCGGCAGCGCCTTTTGCGCCCTTCGTTTCCTTTCCTTCGTTCGCCCCCTTCTGGCTGTCAATAAGCATCGCAGCTATTTCCTTGCGAACATCCTCTGCCCAGACAATCCCGGTGAATTTCCCTTTCTTGTCCGCAATTGGTATCATGTCTGTTTGGTGGTGCACGAGAAGAACGATTGCATCGAACACTGACGCATCCTCCAAAAGCCAGAACGCTTTTTGCGACAGGTGCTTGCCTGCCGGGAGGGTGCGCGCCTTGGCAGTGTCCGCCTGCTTTGGCCTGCCAATCACGCTCTCTTTCACAAGCGCGGCAGCCAGGTCCGAGGTGGTTATGAGCCCGAGCAGCTTCCCCATGGAAACAACCGGTGCGCAGGAGATTTTTTTCTCAGCCATTCTCTTCGCAGCGGATGAAAGCGTGTCTCCTGCCTCTATGATCACAGGCGTCCGGTCTATAATGTCTGAAATTTTCATGAAAATCACGGGATTTTAGGCAATTCGCAGGTAACTTGTTTTGTTTGCGGACGCGACGACTGTTATGGTGTCGTTTGTCTCAACGTGCACCGGATTTGTCAATCCAATCGAAGTTTTTAAACCTATATTTCCGGTGTAGCTGACTTGCAGCGCCGAAGGCGCGCTGAACTGCACAAAACCCACCTGCACGCCGCCCTGCGTCAGGTTCAGGTAGCTTGTTTTCGATTTGTTGAGCGTGTAATAATACTCCTGCAAAAACGAGTAGCTTGCGTCCTGCACTATCACGTGCACAAGCGTGGAGTTTGCGCTCCCGTTTGCAACAGATGCAAGCGATTGCCAGGTTGCGCCATTCAGGCTCCCTGCGGAATAGACGACCCTCACATCATAAGAAGAAACCGCGCCAGAGCTTGCGGATGAATTCTGCGGGGTAACAAAGAAGTTTGAAGCAGCGTGGCTTACTCTGACATTATTTGGCTGCACCATGAAATCCGCATTCTTCAGATTGGTCAAGTCCATGCTCACATTCAGGTCAGAGAAATTGGTCTCGAACTCCTTGAACCTTTCCACCCCGATTGCAAACTCGGGGTCATAGGGCAGTGTCTCATCAAATACTGCGATATTCCCGTTCACGCTGATTTGCGACTGCGCGGAAAGTATGCGGTAAAGCTGGTCCTGTATATTTGACTGCACGTCTGAAGCACGGTCAATTTCCATTGCCCCGACTGCGGCGTATTTTGCCTTTGCCGACTGTTGTGACAGCGCAA
>JAPLWZ010000067.1 GCA_026396335.1 Microcaldota archaeon
AAGAACCTGTATGACTACATCTGTCATGCCCCCTAGCATTTTGCCGATGAATACGGCGCTTCGCGGCACAGGCGCCACAAGAACTTCTTTCAAAAAGTCTAACTTCCTGTCCCAAATGATATAAATTCCGTAAAATATCGAGCCGAATAAAACTGACATGGCAACTATTCCTGGGTAAACGAAAGTCTGGTAATTAGTGCCATCAAAACTGACTGATGCACCAAGCCCCGCGCCGAATGCAATGATCCAGAGCAGTGGCGTGATAATCGCAGAGATTAATCTCTCCTTTTCCCTGAAGAAGACCTTTACCTCTCGCACCCAGATCGCGTATACGCCGCTTGCAAAACTCATTTTCGCACCTTATTTCCAGTCATTTTCGCCATTACATTACCTGTCATGCTTGTCATTGGCCATCCTTTCCCAGTAGCCGCCTTCCGCGGCATCCTCGCGTATTTCCCTTCCAGTGTACTTGATGAAAACATCATTCAGCGTGGCGGGGTGCATTTCAATCGAGTCAATTCCCGACACGTACTTGAAAAGCAACGGCAGGTTCTTGTGCGAGTGCGACAGCAGCACCCTCACCTTTCCGTTCTCCACCTTGATTTCCTTGATGAACTTGAGTTTTTTGAGTTTGGCAGCCACCTTGCCCGGCTCCTTTGTGCCAAGCACCACTATGTCGCCGCCCAGCTCATCCACAAGCGCATGCGGCTTTCCAACGGAAATCACCTTTCCATTGTCAATGATAGCCACCCGGTCGGCAAACTGTTCAGCCTCTTCCAGATAATGAGTGGTAAAAACAACTGTAGTGCCTTCCTTCTGGCTCATCTTCTTAATGTACTCCCAAATGTGCTGCCTTGTCTGCGGGTCCAGCCCCACTGTCGGCTCATCCAAAAACATTATCTTTGGCCTGTGCAAAATGCCGCGCGCAAGCTCGAGCCTCTTCCTCATTCCGCCCGAGTATTCCTTTAGCTGGCTGTCTTTCCGATTCGTCAGCCCGACAAGCGCAAGCATTTCATCTATCCGTTCATTCAGCCCCTTTCTTGGCATCCCGTACAAAAGCGCATGCATTTCCAAATTTTCTTTTCCGGTAAGCAAATCATCAACTGATGGCGCCTGGAAAACAACCCCTATCTGCTGCCTCACTTTTAGCGGGTCTTTCTTTACATCAAAGCCAGCAACAGTGGCAGTCCCCTTTGTAGGCAGGGTAAGTCCGCACAGCATGGAAACAGTAGTGGTCTTTCCCGCGCCGTTCGGCCCCAGAAGCGCAAACACTTCGCCTTCGCTGACTGACAGGCTCAAGTTGTCGACAGCCTTCAGTTTGCCAAAGTGCTTGGAAAGATTCGTTATCTCGATTATTGGTTTTCCGTTAGCCATAGTAAGACGCCTATCCAGACTTGCCTTGGCATATTTTATAAAACCCCTCTTGATCATTCAAGCGTGATTAATATGTTCCAAACAGAAGACTCAAGCGCGCTGAAAAAACAAATTGCAAAAGGCAAACACCTGGTCCTCTTCTACGCAAGCTGGTGCCCTGACTGCTCGCGCTTCATGCCGACATTTGACTCGCTTCCCGGCAAAACCGCGCTCCCACTCTCAAAAGCACAGACAGATGAAGACGAAAACTCCATCTGGGAAGATTACAAGATAGAGCGCGTGCCAACAGTAGTCCTGTTCGAAAACGGGAAAGAAAAAGCGCGCGCAGAAGAGAGCGGCGGCTCAATAGACAAAAAGAAACTGGAAAGGATGCTGAAGTGACTTATCGCAACAAAAAAAGAAAAAAGAAGGCATCAATTGGGTTTGATGCCCATGTATTCCGAGAGGCGCGCCTTCTCAACCTCTGCAAATATCCTATTGGAAATCATTCCCAACTGCGAGCCGCAATTCTTCTGTGCCCACAAAAGCAGATCGCCATACTCCTTCGGTGTTGGCTTGTGCTCCATGCTTTCAAGCGCATTGAGCACCTGCCCCATCTTTTGCGCGCAGAAATTTTCATACTCCGTGTCGCGCAGCCAGTATTCAACTTTCGCATATGATGGCAGCGCAAACTGGAGCACATTGGCTGTGTTGCAACAGATTTTTTTCTCAAGCACAATGTCGCCCATCCTCTCGTAGATTTGGCGCATCAGCCCCGAATTAGTTGCAGGGCGGGAAGAATGCTCATCTATTTTTATTTCCCGCCCCTTTTCACAAGACGCGATTGATTCATATGCATTGCGGACATGCTCTAGCATGTAAGCGAGCGTATTGTCATCGAAATTGCTGTTCAGCTTCGGCTCCACATTATCGCGCACTGCAGCAAATGCGGCTGCGGGGTCTTTGTTATGTGCAAGCCTAATCGCGTCACTAATCAACCCGAACATTTCAAGCGCGTAGTAGGCATTCACCTTTTCCTTGCGATAGAATTTCAGCTCGTTTTTCAGACGCCACTTCAGGTTGTCTCCAATGGTATCTGTCAATTGAGATCCGTAATAATCCGATTCGTAGACCGCTTTCAGGTATGTCATGTCGTCATTTGCCTTAAGCCCGGAAAACCAGCGCAGGTAGCTCTTGATTATGCCTACAAAAACAGGCGTGTCTCCTTCTGTTGGGATATTGTCTGCAGCTAGCTTGAGGTATGTCTGCCACGATTTGACAGCAGAGCAATCCTCCGAGTTTTTTCCCGAATAGTGCTCGCTCTTTTTTGCATAAAGCACCGAGAGCTGCTTTGACCTTTCCACAAGCGGCAAAAAATGCAGCAGGCGGTTTCCGAAAAGCTTTGCGTTTACCTTGAACATGCCCTCTGTTTTTGGTTTAGTTTCCATCAAAATCAACCTCCAAGTGTTATTTTCTGTGTCTGTCTGTGTTGGAATATGCTAAAAGGAGTATATATAATCTTGGAGCATATTTTTTTAAAAAACAGCACTTTTTTAACCTTTTCATATATAATTTAAAACTATGGACTTGACAGACAGAAAAATCCTCTATGAGCTTGACCAGAACTCCCGCCAGCCCTACAGCAAAATAGCAAAATCCCTCAAGACAAGCCCGCAAGTAGTGAAGTATCACGTCGAGAATCTGCTGAAGACAGGCATACTGCAATACACATGGCCTATGATAGAGTACAGAAAAGCAGGCTACTTCTTCGGGCTTTACTTTTTCAAGCTGCAGAACATGGATGAAAAGAGCGAGAAAGAGCTTTTCAATTACCTCCACAGCCACCAGTTCATCCCGATAATAATGCGCGGCGAGGGCTACGCAGACCTGATAATTGGCATCTGCGCAAAGGGAATATTCCATCTGCGCGACATAATCACAGACCTGAACAACCGTTTCAGCAGGAATATCCGCGAATACGATGCCACCATACCCATAGGCTTCACGCAGTTCCACCGATCTTATTTAATTGGCGCAGAAAAAAAGAAGCCCCGCGAATCCTACACTGCATTCACAGGCGCAGATGTCAAAGAAACAGCGCTTGACGAAAAGGAAAGGAAAGTTCTGTCCATGATAAACTACAACGCGCGCGTTCCCCTGGTGCAAATCGCGCGCAAAGTGAAAATATCCGAAATATCCGCAAAAAACATAGTCAAGAAGCTCGAGCGCTCAGGCATCATCCAGAGTTACACTATTTTGCCCGACCACGTACTGCTTGGCAAGCCCAGCCACCGCGTGCTTTTCAAGCTGGCAAACTTAACTTCTGAAAAAGAGAAGACGCTTTTCACCTACTGCCAGCTGCACCCGAACATTGTGCACCATCTGCGTGTTATCGGCAACTGGGATTTGATAGTCGATATAGAAGTAGAGCGCGGTGAGCCCTTCCGCAAAATAATCCAAGAGATGAAATACAAATTCTCAGACATAATCCAGCGTGTCGAGCCCACCTACATCTACAAAATAGACTGCTTCAGGGACATTCCGGTGGAATTTCCGGAGCTAAATAAAGAATAAAAAAGAAATTTAGTCCGAGTCAATCCTTGGCGCAAGGTAGTACGTGACCTTTGCCGATTCTACTTCATACTCCACCTTCAGCGGAGCATTTGACTTGAGGTGAATCATGATAGGCGAATTGTCCGGGCACGCCTTAACGATGTCTTCCAAGTACTGGAGCGGGAAAGTAGCCTTCGCAGGCTTTGTCACTTTCATTTCCATGATTTCCTCAGACTGCTTCTCGCTCTCTTCAGTCAAGTCAGATGAGTCGCCGTGAACTTCAATCGAAAAGCCTTCCTCTGATGCAGAAAGTGAAATGTGCGAGCTCACAAGCGCGCAGTCGCGGAGCGACTCCTTGAAGTGCGAGCTTGAAACTTTGATTACTGCGTCATGCGTTAGCGCAGGCTCCTTAGTGGCACCCGCGGGCATATCCAGCACTGGCACCTTGAAGCTCCTCTTCCTTTTCGCGCCTATGAACTTGAGCATCAGCTTGTTGTCTGCCTGTGAAATTTCAAGCTTCTCGCCGCCTCTTGTTCTCGAGAGTATTTTGCTAATGTTATCAAAATTCAAGCCCACTTTCGCAGACGGCGCCGGAGCGTCATAATCTACAAACGCGGTCTTTGGCATTGAGAACACGACCATAGCAATCTGCGACGGGTCCATAGCACGCAGGAAAAGCCCGTCCTTGCTGATTTCCAGTTGCCCCTCGTCAATAAGATTCACAATCGCGTCAGTTGCATTCTTGTAGCGCTTTGCATCGTCAACACTGAATTTGAACATCAGAATCACACTCCCGGACGGAATATGGCTGGGCATATTTTTAAACATGTTCGGCTCCACTCCCCGCCATGGCAGATGCGCTTTATCTCCGGGACTCCTATCTCAAAACTTGCAGCGCAAAAGTAGTTAGCGTCAAAGATGGCAAGTTCGTAGTCCTAGACCAATCCGTTTTCTACCCGCGCGGAGGCGGCCAGCCCTGGGACACGGGCAAGCTCGTGCGAGGCAGCGAGGAATTTCCAGTTGTGGCAGTAGTGAAAGCAGACGGTGCAATCTCACACGAAGTTTCCAAACCGGGTCTTGCGCCCGGCGACTCCGTTACATGTGAAATAGACTGGAACCGCAGGCACCGCCTCATGCGCATGCACACTGCCGGGCACATACTCTCTGCAATCATGTTCAAGGCAGGAATACTAATTACAGGCAACCAGCTTGACACGGACAAAACAAGATTCGATTTTTCAATGGAAAACTTCGACCGAACGGCATTCCAGTCACTCATTGACAAGGCGAACGCAGAAATAGCGCGCAATCAGGATGTTTCAATCGCATTCCTTCCCCGCGAAGAGGCAATGAAAATAGAGGGCGCGGTAAAACTCGCAGTTGCACTTCCGCCTGAAATAAAGGAGCTTCGCATGGTCCGCATTGGGGACGTAGACTACCAGGCAGACGGCGGCACGCACGTGAAAAACACAAGCGAAATAGGGAAAATAATCTTCTTAGGCGCAGAAAACAAGGGAAAGAACAACAGGCGCATCACTTACGGGCTTGAGCCCTAGTGCGTAGCGTGTATTTTCTACCAACTCGTGCATAAACCACGCTCATTTATATACTTATATGCGCATATAAGCATATATGGACAGGCAAGCACGGCTATTTGCCGTATTATCCGACCCGGTGCGTCTTGAAATACTGACTTCGCTCGCCTCGAAAAAGGGCTGCGTGTCTGAGCTTCAGGTGCGCACAGGAAGGAACCAGCCGAACATCAGCCAGCACCTGCGGGTGCTTCGCGACTCGGGCCTGGTGGAAACAAGGAAAGACGGGCAAAAAACCTGCTACTCTGTCTGCAAGCCCGAAGTGAAGGAAATCTTGCAGCTTGCGAAAAAAATTAACTAAAATGGGAGGGAGAATATGATAGACGAAAACACAATCAAGGCGCCGGAAATAGTAGTGTACAGCACGAAAACGTGCCCCTACTGCGTGATAGCAAAGCGCTATCTGAACGAGCGCGGAGTAAAGTACACTGATTACGATGTTGGCGCAGACCAGAACAAGGCATTTGAGATGCTCACAAAGAGCGGCCAGATGGGCGTGCCAGTGCTTGACATAAACGGTTCCGTGATAATCGGCTTTGACAGGATGGCAATTGACAGGGCGCTTGGCGGCAGTGCAAAACCGCAGAATAGCAAGAATGAAAACTCGAGGTGTTGAAATGAAGTTGTTTGAAAAAAACATAGGAAAGACTGACAAGATGGTGCGAGTTGCTGTAGGCATATTGCTCCTTGCCGCAGCATACCTGTTTCAGGGCGACATGCTGGTCCGCGGATTGCTCGGGCTGGTGGGCGTTGTCATGCTGGTGACTGCCATCACAAGCAGCTGCCTGCTGTACTCACTCATAGGCATGAACACGGCGAAAAAGTAACTTTCTCTTTTTTGCTTTTGTTTATCTTTTTCCACTTCTTTTATATATTTATGTACGTAAATACGTTTTATGCAGTCGAAGAATTCCAGCGTAATGCTATTCAAGGCATTGGGTGACGAAACAAGGTACAAAATTGTCTCTGCACTTTTGGCAGGCGAACGTTGCGCCTGTGAGATTCCGGCAATTGTCCGCCGGGCACAGCCAACTGTTTCATTGCAGCTCAAATACCTTCTCAAGGCAGGCATACTCTCCTCACGGCGCTACGGGAAGAACATATTGTACCAGCTGAAGAGCCGCGACGCCGCGCGGATTATGGCTGTGCTTGGTGTCAAAAAAATCAAGGCAAAGGCAAAATGCTAAAGGGGTAAGTTGAATGGGTTTTGGAGACAAGCTATCGTTTTTGGATAGGCACCTGACACTTTGGATATTTGCCGCAATGGCGCTAGGCATCGCGCTTGGCGCGTTTGCGCCTGGTTTCACTGAATTCATCTCCAGCCTGCAGATTGGCACAACATCAATTCCAATAGCAATTGGTTTGATACTCATGATGTACCCTCCGCTTGCAAAGGTAAGGTATGAGAAACTGGGCGACGTATTCAAGGACAGGAAAATCGTGGCGCTCTCTCTTGCGCAAAACTGGGTGATTGGCCCGCTGCTGATGTTCGCCCTCGCGGTGATATTCCTGCGTGACAAGCCCGAGTACATGATAGGGCTCATCATGATAGGGATTGCGCGCTGCATAGCAATGGTTTTGGTCTGGAATGAACTTGCAAAGGGGCACACGGACTATGCAGCAGGCTTGGTTGCACTCAATAGCATATTCCAGGTGCTTTTCTACACTGTTTACGCGTGGATATTTGTGACAATTCTGCCTCCAATGTTTGGGCTCGCAGGCAGTGTGGTGAACGTAAGCCTATGGCAGGTCGCTGAAAGCGTTTTCATTTATCTTGGAATACCTGCAATTGCCGGGGCGGCAACGCACTATTATCTAGTAAAGAGAAAGGGCGAAGAATGGTATCACACAAAATTCATCCCGAAAATAAGCCCAATGGCGCTGGTTTTCCTCCTGTTCACAATAGTGGTGATGTTCAGCCTCAAGGGAAGTCTTATCCTCCAAATACCATTTGATGTAGTCAGAATTGCGATTCCCCTCCTGCTGTACTTTGTCATCATGTTCTTTGTGAGTTTTTTCATGGGCATGAAGCTCAA
Organism: Microcaldota archaeon; assembly: GCA_026396335.1. Lineage (GTDB taxonomy): Archaea > Micrarchaeota > Micrarchaeia > Anstonellales > Anstonellaceae > UBA10161. The sequence continues at coordinate 7,535 of JAPLWZ010000067.1, forward strand.
GGCGGGCTACCAGAAAACCGCGACCCTGTCATTCACCGCAGCAAGCAACAACTTCGAGCTTGCCATTGCGGTTGCAGTGGCTGTTTTCGGAATTGGCTCGGGCGTTGCATTTGCGGCAGTCATCGGTCCTCTCATCGAAGTGCCTGTGATGATAGGTTTGGTCGATGTTTCTCTGTTGCTTAAGAAAAAATATTTCAAAGAGGAGGCGAAAGCATGAAAATATATATCCTTGGCATGGGCTGCCCAAGCTGCAAGCGGCTTGAGGAGAACGTGAAGAAAGCGGTTGCCGAGCTCAAACTCAAAGCTATAGTTGCCAAGGTCACAGAAATAGAAAAAATCATGGAATACGGCGTCACAAGCAGCCCGGCGCTCGTAATCGACAACGAAGTGGTGCTCATGGGCAGGGTGCCGAACGTGAATGAACTGAAGGAAATACTCGGAGACTACATTTGATGCTGCAGGAATTCGCCGACTGGCTAACTTATTCTGTTTTCGGGCTGGCTAAGGATACTCCTCTCGCATCAGCGACAAACTTCTTCATTTACGATTCGATAAAAGTGTCTCTCCTCCTGGCAATAGTCATTTTTGCAGTGGCAATTGTGCGGAGCTTTGTCACGCCACAAAAAGTGAAGCAGTGGCTCGGGAAAAGGCGCGAGGGAGTGGGCAACATATTTGCAGCGCTTCTTGGCATCCCAACCCCCTTCTGCTCCTGCTCCGCAGTGCCCCTTTTCATCGGCTTTGTGGAAGCAGGCGTGCCGCTCGGCGTCACATTTTCATTCCTAATCGCATCGCCCCTGATAAATGAAGTTGCAGCAACCATGCTTTTCGCCA
>JAPLWZ010000030.1 GCA_026396335.1 Microcaldota archaeon
ATACTCGTAGAATATCGTCGGCTCTGTGTAAGTATACGCAATGCCTTCTGACTTGCTTCTTACAGCCATCTCTACAAGTTTTTCAGGCAAAATATCCTGCCCGAATATTTTTGTCGGCTGACTTATCTCCCAGTTCTGGCAGTGTTCGCAGCGGAAGTTGCAGCCTGGCGCAGCAAACGAGAACACTGGCGAGCCCGGCATAAAATGATAAAAGGGCTTTTTTTCAATTGGATCCACATTGTACGACGCGCATTTGCCATAATTTAGCGAGTAAAGTTTCCCGTCCTTGTTCTGCCTCACATGGCAAAATCCAGTTTCCCCATTCTTCAAATAGCACCTGTGCTGGCAAAGAACACACGATACTGCGCCGCCTGGCATGGGGCGGTAGAGCTCAGCCTCTTTCACGCAACGATTTCTCCAAACGAATAATTAACTTTATCCCTAAATGTCAACTTATGCAGCGAAAAGAAGGCCTGGTGCACGTTCTCACGGGTGACGGCAATGGCAAGACCACTTCAGCAATAGGCATAGCCACGCGGGCAGCAGGCAGGGGTCTTCGCGTAGCATTTATTCAATTTCTCAAAGGCGGCTTGTCTGGTGAACTCGCATCGCTTGAGAAACTCGGGATCACTGTCATTACTGGCACAAAACACTGCCCTAACTTTGCAAAGCACACTGCAATGCTCAAGGAAAAAGGCCACATAATCTTCTGCAAGGACTGTTTTGTGATAAATGAACATGACAAACCATTAGTGAATGCCGCATTTGTCCAGGCACAGGAATTCACCTCTTCCGGCAAATACGAGCTCGTAATTCTCGACGAGATATTCTGGGCAATTCTTGAGAAATTGGTGAGCGAGGACCAGCTCATGTCGCTCATAGAGAACCGCCACGCATCCTGCGAACTCATCCTCACTGGCAGGGGCGCAACTCAGAAAATAGAATCGGCGTCTGATTACGTAACTTACGTGAACAAGATAAAACACCCCTTTGATAAAGGAATCCTCTCGCGCCCAGGCATAGACTACTGATTTAAACCTTGTTTTTGAACACCAGCACTGCGGTGTTTGGGTGGAGTTTTTCAAAGTCAATGTCAAAATTGACGGCGGGCATGGGCAGACAGGAAAATCCATCAGCGTGCGCAAGGGTGAAAACCTCCTCACTGCGCTGCAGCGCGAATTTTCAGACATGAAACTCTGCATGGACAGGAAATACGGGCTTGAAGTCGCGCAAATCGCAGGAATAAAAAAATCCAAAACCGCTGGCGTGCATTTCAAAATCGACGGCAAAGTGCCAACATTCTTGGAAAACGGCTCCAAACTCTATTTGTCGCTCTATCACATAGATGTCTCGCGCAACATGGATTTGCACCTGGAACTCGTCTCAATAGGCTGCGATTTTTCAAACTCGGTTGTCGATCCGCGCCTCTCTTTCAGGACGCCTAATTTCGACCTTGAAGAGCTTCCTGGCATTCCGCAAAACATCTCCCTCAAATTCCGAAAATCATCAGTGCTTGATTACCCGCACCGCCTCTGGATGCTGCCCCTTCGATGGCAGGCGTTCCAGTTCGACTCGCTTCCAAAGGCAAAAAGCAAGGTGGAGTTTGAATTTTTATTTGGTTCCAAAAAGCCCGAACAGTTTCAGGATGAAATCCTGCCGCTTCATCAGCACGGGACTCCCTCGTTTGCAGAAATAGCGCAACTCGCAGAGGTTCCACTCGCACCTGTTTCTTCTCCGCAGCCAACACAGCCTTCTCCGCGCAAAAAGCCGCAGCGGCTGATTCAGGGTGCGCCATCGCTCGCAATTGAGGCTGCACCCACCCAAAACATCGTGCAGGCGAACGCAGCCTCGCATATCCCGCGCGGTTTGCAAAACAGGAATGCGCCAAAGTCAATTTTCAAATCTGCAAAATTCACTGCCCAGCTGCATGCAAAAGCAGAGCACGTTCCTGTTTCATCGCTCAAGGGCATCAAAGCAATAATCTTCGACCTTGACGGCGTGGTGGTAGACAGCGAACACGCGCACCTTGCGACATTCAACCAGGCGCTTGAGGAACTCGGAATCAAAATTGAAGAAAAAACTTGGAAGCACAATTACACGGGCGTGGGCTCATACAGGATTCTGGAAGACCTTTTCAGGAAAAATCATCTGCCTTATAACGTAAAGGAGTGGGTGGGCAAGCGCGCGGAAATCTACCAAAAATACATAGAGAAAAACGGGCTGCCGGAAATACCCGGCTTTGTTGCGTTCCATTCGTTCATCAAAAAGCACGGCATCAAAACAATTGTGGCGTCAGGCGGGCACAGGCCGCACATAGCAGCATCGTTACGCTCAATTGGGCTTCCAAAGATGAAGTATGTCGGGCTTGAAGACGTAAAGAATCCGAAGCCGCACCCTGAAATGTTCCTGCTTGCCGCAAAGAAAATCGGCGTGAAGCCAAGCGAGTGCATTGTATTCGAGGATTCGCTCGCAGGCGTCACAGCAGCGCGATCAGCAGGCATGGCGTGCATTGCGCTTTCCACCACTCTCCCTGCAAAAATGCTTCAAGGGAGGGCAATTGCCGTGATTCCTAATTACAATGCAAAGAGATTGCGCAAACTGGTAGTACAACTCGTGGCGAAAAACCGGGCAACTCCTGTTTCTAATATGGGGCGCGCGAAAGCGAAGCCTCGGCGTACTCCAAAACGCTCCTCGCGTTCGAATAAGTGATTCGCCTGAGCGCTTCCTGGTAGGGCAGCCAGACAAAGCCAATATGCTCGTCAGACAGTTTCACTTCCTTCTCCCCAGTTTTAGCAAGGAAGAATACGACGTCCTTTGGGATGTTTTTCCCTGCTCGCTTGAATGTGTAAGAAATAGTGTGGTGAAAGCCAGGCAGGAACTTCAAGTCGGTTATCCCTGTTTCCTCCTCAGTCTCACGCCGTGCGGTCTCCTCTTCTGTTTCGTTCTTTTCAACGTGCCCTTTCGGCAAATCCCAGTGCCTCTCAGTATAACGGAGAATAAGGTAGAGCCTTACGCCTGCCTCTTCCCGGAAAACGACGATGCCGCATGATTTTTCCTGTGCTTGCATGGAAGAACTCACCAGCAAAGCTTGATAAATGTTTTTTGTGAATTGATGTTTGGCGACCACCGCGCACGCGCGGAATTCAAGAGGCGATATTGATGGATGCAATAGCACAATCAGTCACAGTAGCGAAGCCCACTCCGCGGGAAGTCCATGACAGGATAATGGGGTTCGGCGTATCCGACCTTGACGCAGGGCTTGTGGCAGACTGCCTTCACGTCGGGAAATCCACCACTTGGATGAACAACGACCCGGTGTCAGACAACGTAAACGAGCGCCTTGGGGCTTTCCTGAAGGAGCACGGCTTTGGTTTTGAGATAACAGTCACACCTGTAAGAATGGGGAAATACATCTGGGATGTAAAGAAGCACGGCAGCCGCCAATAATAGAGACAAAATCAGAATAGCGCTTCAGAATCTGCAAGCTTTCTCGGGCCATTGCCCGGCTTGCAGACCATTATTTTTTGCACACCCCTAATTTCGGAAAGCATTTTTCTTATTTCTCCCTCGTATTTTGAAGTAGTGTAAACGTGCGCGTTTGGGCCCGCGTCAAACGTGTAGCCAGCGCAGACTTTTCCCTTCTCTTCGTTGAATTCCAGCACAGCATTCATTATCCCGCGCGAAATGTCATTCAGGTAAATTATGGGCGGGAATGAGTCCAGCATCACTGCGTGCATATGCGATGACTCGCGCATTGTCAGAGTAAGGAAACCTTCCAGGTCCCGCCCTGCTATCGCGCGCTTCATCATCCAGATTATTTTCGGATTGAGCCTTATTCTCTCAGGGTAAAGCTTGCTTGTTTTCGATGTAATTTCCATGCCTGAGGTGGAGCCGACCTTCTTCCTTTCAGGGTTTGTAATGGCAATCACGTTCCGCAATTCGCCCCAGTGGCTTGCAGGCGCAATCTGAACTGCGTACGAGTCGCTGCCGTCCTTCTTGCTGCCCATCTTCCACTCCACAAATCCGCCCAAAACAGAGCGGCAGGCGCTTCCTGAGCCAAACCGCGCGAATATTGAGAGTTCCTTGCTTGTTGCCTTCAAACCAGCAGCATCCGCGCCCGCACGCGCAAGTGCAGCAAAACCAGAAGCTGATGAGGCAATCCCTGCGGCAGTGGGGAAATTATTGTTCGACGACACTCTTGCCCTGGTTTTGATGCCTGCCTGCTTTCGGTCCGTTGTCAGGGAGGTTCAGAAAGTTGTCTCGCTTGCCCCAGTACTTCACAACAGCAATGTTGGGCGTGGCAAGCCAGGTTGATTTGTCCATGCTAAGCTAACCTCTTGCGCGCTTTTATTCCTAACTACTCGTGCCTCCTGTCTCTCAGAAAAAGACCAATCCTGCGCTTCCGTCCACCTTTACTTTCATCCCGTCTTTGAGCCGTGTGTATGCCCCGCCTTCCAGCTTGTCCACCATGGGTATCTTGCTGATAATTGCGCCGACCACGATGATTGGCTCTGCCTCCTGGTTGATTATCGCAACAGGCGCACAGCCGTTCTTCTTGAGCTGCAGAAGCACGTAAGAGCCTACAGTGGAGCCCTTGCCGCGCGGGAACACGAGTACCTTGCCCGCCATGCACTTTCCCTCGAGCGGGCTTCCCTTCTCAATAACAATGCCTGTTTTGGGGTCCACTCCGCCGAAAAAGGAAATGCCCTCGCTGCAGACGAGTGCTTCAGCTTCCCCAATGCCGCGTGAAATCGGCCTTGCGTTTACTTTTGTTTTATCCATGCCATTCGCCTTTCATCATTTCTTGAACGTAATGATGTCCTTCAGGTCTCCGAACCTTACTTTCTCCTTTGCCGAGAGGTACTTGCTCGCCTTTCCCGAGTTCACTGCAACCCTGCTGTAGCCAACGTCTGCAATCGGGCAGACTACCATGCACGTGTCAGCAACAACTTTGCCGCCTGCTGCCTCAATTGTTGCAGTGTAGCCTGCCTTATCGGCTTTTTCCTTTGTCTGCCTCGCAGTGCAGACCCAAAGCGCGCACGCGAGCTTCTTTCCTTTTACGTATAACGCAACATCCTCTATTTCGCCAATCGATGCGTGCGGGCAGCCTATAGCCACAAGCTCAGGCTTGTCATCCATGCCGAGTTTCGCACGCATTGTGGCAAGTTCCTTTGCTCCAACAGTTATTTTCTCAGGCGAATCTGCAAGCACGAACTCAGGAGTAACATTCTTCATGTAATAGAGCGCATTCGAGCCCCAGGCAGCCATTGCTGCTCCAAGTCCTTTGAGCCGGTCTTCAGTTGCAGCAGACTTGCTGATGCCTTGATACGCTACATTCTTCCCTTTTGAAATTTCGCCGACATATGCGCCAAGCGCGCCAAAGTCAGACGGAGTTTTGATTTCAACTTGAACATCGATCAGAATGCCTGCCACGCGATTCTCATCCAAATGATAGCCATAATTCGGTGTCGCTCCACAAATTCCGGCAGCAAGAGCAGAAGGTCCGCCTTCGCGATTCGTGCGCGCGCCAAGCACTGAATTGCAGAATGCAACAGCTGATGACTCAGACCATGCAACGTGCTCGCCCACTTTCGGGCGAACGCCAACTAAATACGGCGTACAGGTGCAGGTCGGGGTTATTCCCATTGCAGTGAATGCATCAAGAACCGCCAACTGCTTTTTCGCAAATGCCTCTGGCACGCCCATTTTCTTCCATTCCTTAAGGTCCATGCCTGGTGGGTTCAGGAAGGTTGGTATCTGGACTTTTGCGCCGCCCTTAACCATATCTTGTAAATATTCCAAACCCGCGTCACCGATTGTTTTAGGCGATACGCCTGCCACTTGAACGGAAGAGACAGGAATCAGGTTCACAGCGCCGTAAATTCTTCCCAGCGCCACCAGTATTTCCATTGACTGGCGCGCTGCTTCGCCTTTTTCGCCATCGAATAATTTCTGCTGTTCGCGTGTCAGGTCCATTCAAATCACAAATATTTGTCCACATCTACTTTCATCCATTCTGCTTTTGAATAATTCTTTCCGTGCGCCACAAGCGGGCGGGTGGCGTCTATTCCCATCTTCGATGTGGCATAAGTATTCGGGTCTGCAGAAGGGTCAAGCGACGAGCCCTTCTGCCCGCTCAATACCTTCACGTCCTTGTCTGCTTGCACTCGCGTGGCAATAGCCCATTCCACAGAGTCTGGCGAATAAATGTCGATGTCATCATCCACTATGACTACGTGCTTGAGCGATTTGTGCCCTGCGAAAGCAGCATCAATCGCCTTCTTTCCATCGTCTTCGTTCTTCTTTTTGATGCCAACAACCGCGTGCAGCCATGAGCAGCCGCCAGGCGTAATGTTCACACCAGTGCAGTGCGCCACCTTGTTCACTTCATTGTAAATTGTCGGCTCACGCGGCATGCCCATAAGTATCTTGTGTTCAAGTGCGCCAGGAAGGAGTACGTGCCAGATTGGTTCCTTGCGGTGATGCACTTTTCCGAATTTGATTATTCTTTGCGAGCGGACAACATCATAAGTCTCAGTAAGATCCACAAACGGCCCCTCATCGTGCATTTCCTTTGTTATCCTTGCTTCGAATATGAATTCGGCTTCAGCAGGCACTTCTATTCCGCTTTCCAGTTTCACAGTAGTCAATGGCATAAGGGAATTCGCAATTTCCATTTCATTCGTGCCAAGTTCAACAGAGCAGGCAGAGGCAAGCAGGAAGTTTATGGGCGCGCCGACAACTATTGCAACGTCGAGTTCGCCGCCTGCGCGGTCGATGAATGCTTCCAGGTGCCTGTGCAAAATTCTTGCAACAACACGCTTGCTGTCAAGCACCATCATCCTGTGAAATGAGCAGTTCTGCCCCAGTTCCTTATCGCGCGCAATCACGACTGCAGATGAAAAGTATGCGCCGCCGTCCTTTGGCGCGTGGAACGGAATTGGCAGTTTGAGCAGGTCTGTTTCCTCTGTCACTTCAAGCACAGGCGCCTGCTTTGCGTCCACTGTCTTCGGCTTGCTAGGGCTGTTTATCGCCTTGATAAGAAGCGGAATGAGTGCGTCTTTTTTGACGCCCAGGTAGTCTGCAACAAGGTCCTTTGTGGAGAAAACATTTCCTGCGACGCGCGCAGTTCCAGGCAGTTCCTTTATTTTATCAGTGTAAACTGCCTTTCCGTCAAGCGCCTGGAGAACTCCTGCGAGTTCAAGCTTGAGCGATGCCTCTTTTTTGAGTTCAACAAGTTTTC
>JAPLWZ010000156.1 GCA_026396335.1 Microcaldota archaeon
GGCAGAGCACGCTTGGCGACTTTTAATGTGCTTTTGCCCCTCTCACATTAGTTAACTCCTCTCAAAACCGCCCCCCTTTTTAAAGGTTCGAGGCATTTTTAGGCTCGAGGAATGTCATCTGAAAAGGTGTACTTATGGCCAAATCTATTGAACTTAAAGTCGCAGAAGCATTGCAAAATGACGTCGGGCGCGGGCTTGTGAGGATTGACTCCAAGGCGCGCAAGGAACTGGACGTTTCTACTGGAGATATTGTCGAGCTTAAAGGCAAACGGTCGACCGCGGCACTCGTTTGGCAGGCGCACCCGCAAGATGAAGGACTGAACATCATCAGAATGGACGGCTACTTGAGGCAGAACACAGGCATTGGCTTGGGTGACAAGCTCACGGTTAGAAAGGCCGAGCTCAAAGAGGCGAAGAAAGTAGTTCTTGCGCCCACGCAGCCAATGAAATACTCGCCTGGCTTTGACCAATTCGTGAAGAAGAAAATGATCGGCAGGGCGCTGAATCGCGGAGACACTATTTTCATTGGAGTATTCGGGACGAGCTTCCCGCTTGTTGCTGCGTTAGTGCAGCCGACAGGCATTGTGATTGTGAATGAGAATACTGAATTGGTGCTGAAAGAGGCGCCTGAGAAGGAAACTGTGCAGGTGCAGACAATTTCCTACGAGGATGTTGGCGGGCTGAAGGATGAAGTGCAGAAAATCCGCGAAATGGTGGAGCTGCCCATGAGGCACCCGGAACTTTTTGAGAGATTAGGGATTGAGGCTCCTAAAGGAGTTCTGATTTACGGGCCACCAGGCACTGGTAAAACGCTGCTTGCGCGCGCTGTTGCTTCTGAATCAGAGGCTAACTTCGTGCACATCGGCGGGCCCGAGCTTGTGAGCAAGTTCGTGGGCGAATCGGAAGAGAAGCTCAGGCAACTGTTCAAGGACGCACAGGAGAATGCGCCCTCAATTATATTCATGGATGAGATAGACGCAATTGCGCCGAAGAGGGAGGAAGTGACTGGAGAAGTTGAGCGAAGGATGGTAAGCCAGCTGCTCACGCTCATGGACGGCCTGAAGGGCAGAGGGCAAGTAATAGTCATCGGCGCCACAAACCGCCCCAATTCAATTGACCCTGCGCTTAGAAGGCCCGGAAGGTTTGACAGGGAAGTCGAGCTTGGAGTTCCGGACAGGATGGGCAGAAAGGAAATACTGCAGATACACACGCGCTCAATGCCGCTTGCCGAGGACGTGAGCATTGATGAGCTTGCAGGCATCACGCACGGCTACACTGGCGCAGACGTTTCTTCTCTTACAAAAGAGGCTGCAATGAAAGTCCTGAGGCGCATTTTGCCAAAGATTGATTTGCAGCAGGAATTCATCCCGCCGGAAATACTTGACAACCTGCAGGTCACGCGCGAGGACTTCTTCAATGCCCTGCGCGAGGTCCGCCCAAGCGCGCTGCGTGAAGTGTTCATAGAAAAACCGAACATCAGGTGGGGCGACATTGGCGGCTTGGATAATGTGAAGAAGGAGCTCAAGGAAGCAGTGGAGCTCCCGCTCAAAAATCCCGAGGTATTCGCCAAGTTCGGCATCCGCCCTGTGAAGGGAATTCTCTTAGTGGGATTACCAGGCACAGGAAAGACAATGTTTGCAAAAGCAGTGGCAACGGAGACAGAAGCTAACTTCATTTCAATCAAGGGGCCCGAAGTGCTGAGCAAATGGGTCGGGGAGAGCGAGAAGGCGCTGCGCGAAACATTCAGGAAGGCGCGCATGGCAACACCCTGCGTTATTTTCATAGATGAAATAGATGCAATCGCGCCGCACCGAGGCGGCGGAGACGAGGGCAACAAGGTGACTGAAAGGATAGTTGATACTCTGCTCACTGAAATGGACGGCTTGACGGGCTTGAAGAATGTTGTGGTCATTGCCGCCACCAACCGCCCTGAACTCCTTGACATGGCGCTCATGCGCGGCGGAAGGTTTGACAGGATTATCGAGATACCCGCGCCTGAGGAAAAGACCCGCGCGGAAATATTCAAGATACACACGAAGGCAATGCCGCTTGCAAAGGGAATTGACATGGCTGATTTTGCAAAGAAGACTGACGGCTACACGGGCGCGGACATTGAGAATGTGTGCCGCGAGGCGGGAATGAGCGCAATCCGCAGGGGCGTGAATGTCGACAAGGTGGAGAACAAGGACTTTGAAGAGGCGCTTTCAATTGTCAAGCCCTCAGTCACCAAAACCTATGTTGAGAAAATAAAGAAGTTCGCGCGCGGCGATGGCAACACAATGTACAGGTAAGTTTTCTGGGTTGAGGTTATGGCAGTACAAATGCACGTTGACAGGGACGAGGCTTTCGAAATATTGGTTTCAGTGCTTGCAATAGCGCTTGCCATGGCGTTTGCCACAAACGGGCTTTCAATTGAGCCTTCGCGGTTCATTTTCCTTCTTGCTGCATTCACAATCACCATCGGAAGCGGCTTTGTGCTGCATGAGATGGCGCACAAGTACTTTGCGATAAAATACGGCGCAAAGGCGCGCTTCAAGGCATGGCCTCTCGGGCTTGCCGGCGGGCTGGCGCTTGCCATACTTCCGCAGCTACTCGGTTGGCACGCGCCGCTGTTCATTGCGCCTGGCGCGGTTTACATTTATGCGATGAGGAATATTTCAAGGAAGGAGAATGGGATTATTTCAATTGCAGGCCCTGCAGTGAACTGGGCGCTTGCGCTCATCTTTTTTGCGATGGCAGTCGCGTTTTCATCGAACCAGATCATTTACGGCGTTGCTTCATTGGGCGCAATGGCAAACATGGGGCTTGCTATGTTCAATCTTCTCCCCATCTTCCCGCTTGACGGAAGCAAAGTGCTTGCTTGGGACTGGAGAATCTGGCTTGCCGCATTTGCAGTTTCATTCATAGGCTTTTCAATTTTCGGATTCTAGGTTTTTGTATGAAAGGCGCTGAGGCGATTTTAAGCAAGTGCGATGTTCTAGGGCTCCCTTCTGTCGAGAAGTTTCGCGTGGAGAAGGAATACCGCGTGAAGGAGCTAGATGGGAAGATACGAGGCGAGCGGACGAAAAGGGAGGCGCGGCTTCTTGCGCGCGCGAAAGAGGCTGGCGTGCTCTGCCCTGTTGTTTATGAAGTGAAAGAGTTTATCATCCGCATGAAATTCCTTGAGGGAGACATGCTGCACTGGGAACTTCAGAAGAGAAGCCCTGCTGCGCGCGAGATTTCTGATGCTGCGGGCATATTGGTGAAGTTGCATTCTGTTGATGTCATTCACGGGGATTACACGCCTGCGAATTTGATGCTGACGCCCGAGGGCATGGCTGTGATTGATTTTGGGCTGGGCTCGATTTCAAATGACTCCGAGGATAAAGCAACTGATGTTGTCACTATGAAAAGGGCGCTTGGAAAGTTCGGTGACGAATTTGTGTCTGCGTATGAAAAGAAAGGCGGAAAAGCTTCAGTGCTTGCAATGGCGGCGGAAATAGAATCGCGCGGGCGCTACAAGGAGAGGAATTAGATGGCTGCGAAAAAGGCAACTGGCAAATCCGAAAAAGAGCGCATTGAGTCTGACATTGAGCAGTTCTACGCCAACATTCACGAGGTAAAAGAGACTGCCGATAATGCCGATCTCCTAGACATTGCGAAACGGTATTGCGAGGACACGAAGTATTTCCTAGAAAAAAAGGACTATGTGACTGCGTTCGGGTGCATAAACTACGCCCACGGGCTCATCGACGCACTGAGACGGAAGTGGCGCGAGTAAAGGCAGGTTTTTATACGTATTGGAGAATAAAGACGTCCAACAAACGTTAATCTTAGGTGACTATTTGGGATCAAGACCGAGGAAATGGAAGAAAAAGGGCCGCATGCGCTGGAAATGGCTTAAGAAGAGGCGCAAGCGACTGAAGCGCAAGCTGAAGCGCCGTGTCGGCGAGCTGTAAGGAAACAGCTACTGAAAAAGAAATGCTTTCTTAGCGGGAGCGCTGCACACCTAGCACTTACTGGAGCTGCTGCGTTTCCCTCACTATCCCGCCTATCGAAGAGAGCGCGCCGTAGAAGCCGGGATATAGGGAATTTGCGCATTCTGCGCCGCGCATGGTGCTGCCCCCTTCTGCCGAGAGAGCTGCAGCGGATATTGCCATTGCAACGCGCGCGTCGCCTTCCGGGTCAATCTCCGCGCCCTTCAAAAGCGTGCCGTTGATGAGGAGCGAGTGCTCGCTTTCGTTTATGTTCGCGCCCATTCTCGCAAGGAGTTTGATTAGAAGCCTTAAGCGGATGTTTGAGCGCTTGCTGATTGAGGGAAGGTTGGTTATCCTAGTCTCGCCGTGCGCAGCGCTCCCGAGCACCACTGCGTGGAGCAGGTATTCGCCAAGCGAGCTTGCGTCAATCTCCGCGCCCTCAAGAACGCCGGCGCCTGCGAAAAAGCTGCTTTCCTGTGATGTCGCATCAACATGGAATGCCTTGAATGCTTTTTCCAGCCCTTCCGCTTTTGGAACGCCCTCAACTATTAGCCTGCCGCAAAGCGCTGCGGCAAGAAGCAGATAAGAGGAAAGCGAAATGCCCCCTGGCACTGCAAAATCGTCAAGAGGGGCATAGGACTGCCCGCCTGTGACCATGAGGAGATCCGGATCGTCAAGCGAGAACTCAATGCCGCACCTTTGCATTACGTCAATCGTGGCGTCAAGCGAGTTGCGCGTCGGAAAGTTTCCAGTTATCGCAATTTCAGTGTCGGTCGGGAGAAGTGGAGAAGCCATTAGCATGCCAGAGAGCATCTGCGTGCCAAGCGAGTGAAGGTAGGGGAATTGCGTTCCTTCTATTGGCCCTTGTATTGTTGCCGGAAGAAAGCCGTTATCGTTTTCCACCTTTGCGCCAAGCCCCTGTAAGTAGGCAAGGTGCATTGGGATAGGAGTTACTGAAAGTGCTTCTTCTCCCTTGAATTCTATTTTTTCCTCGAAGAATGCAGACAGGCCCATGAAAAGTTTGAGTGTTGAATTTGATGCTCCGCAGTCAAGTGTTTTGGGCGGCGCGAAATCCCCGCCAAATACATCCGCAACTCCGTTGTCCGTCACTATGTCCGAGCCGAATTGCCTGCATGCGGAGATGGTTGATTGCACTTCGGGGGATTGGGAAAGATTAGACAGAACCGATTGGTCGGGCGCAAGCGATGCCGCAATAAGTGCGCGGTGGGAGTAGGCGATTGACGGCATGGCGCGCAACCTGCCGGAGATAACCGAGCGGCGGAACTGGACTTCCATAAGTGAATCACTCGCAGACAGGCTTTTTATCTGTTGTGAGGAGAAGAGAACCAATGGGAGAAATTAGCGAGGGAAAAGTGAAAATTACTGCGCCAGCAGGGGTTTTTTACAATCCTGAAATGGAACTTTGCCGGGATATTGGCAGCCTTGCTGTTGGTGCGCTTGGCGGAAAATTGTCGTTGGTAGACGCAATGGCTGCAAGCGGAGTGCGCGGGCTTCGCTACAAAAAGGAGAACCGGAATGTTGCGTCGCTCACACTTGTGGACCTGAGCCCCAAGGCAGTTGCCACTGAGAAGAAAAATGCGAGGGCGAACAAGGTGAAATGCGAGTGCGTGTATGCGGATGCGAACAAATTCCTTTATGAAAATGAGTTTGATTTTGTTGAACTGGACCCGTTTGGTTCGCCAATGCCGTTCCTGAATGATGCCGTGCGCTCGTTCAAGACTAAGAAAAAAGGTTATTTGTCAGTCACCGCGACGGACATGGCTGTGCTTTGCGGCGCGCACCACGCAGCCTGCCTGAAAAATTACGGCGCTATGCCGCTTGACAACGAGTTTTGCCATGAGAATGCAACGAGGATACTTGCTGCGAAAGTCGTGCTGACTGCCGCGCCTATGAATTTCTCTGCAACTCCTATTTTCACGATATCGCACAGGCATTATGTGAAGATGATATTTGCGCTCGAGCAGGGTGCGGAAGGGGCAGTTGCTGCAGTGAAGCAGAATGGGTTTGTTTCCTACTGCGAGAAATGCTGCTACAGGGAAACTGCCAGGCTGCCGCGCAAGCAGGATTGCCCCTCGTGCGGCACGCGAATGGTACACGGAGGGCCTGTTTACCTCGGTGCGCTTTGGGATGAGAAATTGCTTGAGAAGATGCTGAAGCTGAATGTTCAAAGGAAATACAGGAGAAGCAAGGAGATTGAGAAGCTGCTTTCCACTATGAAGCAGGAGGGCGCAATTGCCTCATACGGCTACTATGACCTGCACAAGCTTGCGAAGAAAATGAAAACTTCAATCAGCAGCATGGATGATGCGATTGGAAAATTGAAGCGCGCGGGCTTTGCTGCCTCGCGCACGCATTTCTGCCCGACTGCAGTGAGAACGGACGCGCCGCACGAAGCAGTGCTGAAGGTGCTTTGCAAATGATTAATGGTGAGGAAACCGTTGCGAAAATACTCGCAATGAAAATAATTGCAGTTGTCGGCTTGTCAGACAATAAAGAACGCCCAAGCTACAGGGTTGCAAGCTACTTGAAGGAACACGGCTACGAAATCATACCAGTGAACCCGTTGATTTCAGAGTGGCACGGATTGAGGTCTTATCCAACACTTGAGGCAATCCCAAGGAAAGTCGATGTTGTGGATATTTTCAGGCGGAGCGAAAGCATACCGCCCATAGTCAAGTCCGCGATTGCGATTGGCGCAAAAGCAGTCTGGATGCAGGAAGGGATTGTGAACGAAGAGGCTGGGAAAGAAGCGGAAAAGGCGGGGCTGCTCGTTGTGATGGACAAATGTCTTATGAAAGAAAAGGAGCGCGCGAACGAGTAGCAATCTTCTTATTGGCGTTTGAAGGAGTGAGTGCATGGCACTCGCGGAATTTATTGTCTCATTCAGGGAAGTGTTCGAAATCGCCCTTATTGTAGGAATAATGTTAGCTTGCCTTGAGAAGACGAAAAATGCGAAACACGCACGGCTCGTTTGGCTCGGGGTTGCGCTCGCGCTGGTTGCGAGTGTTGCAGTTGCATATGCGTTCGAAACGCTTGCAGGCGGCTATGAGGAACATGGTGGGCTGTTTGAAGCAGGCGTGTCTATTGCTTCTGGCTTGCTAGTGGGCGCGCTTGCCGCGATAATGCTTTTTGACAAGGGGATGGGGAAGAGGCTGGAAGAGGGAATGAAGACAAAAGCAGGCGCGGCTGGCGGGCTTGGAATCGTGCTGTTTGCTTGTGAACGGCGTTGCAGAGTTTGCTGGACTTCACAGCTGACGCCGAGTGAGCCTTTATTAACGTTTTTTATTACAATCCGTCTGCGGAGCCATAGTAGCTCAACCTGGGAGAGCAATCGGCTGAAGACCGATGTGTTGCTGGTTCAAATCCGGCCTATGGCACATACATTTTTCCGAAGAAAAATGGATGGACAGTAGAGCAGCAGCTCTACTGGATGGACAAATTGCAAAGCAATTTGGACAATTAAGCCTCGGTAGCTCAGTCGGTAGAGCGATGGACTGTTAACTTCCTCGTAAGAGGAGGCAGCGATCCATAGGTCGCAGGTTCAAGTCCTGCCCGGGGCGCTTTGATTACCAGCGTACGCTAAAGGAAAGAGAAAAATAAAGAAAAAGGAAAAAATAAGAAAAAGAAACTTAGGCAACCAGTTTCGCCTTGGTGATTACTCCGCTTATCACCTTGTTAGTGAATGTGGAGTTGCCAGACAGAAGCGACTTGGGAAGCTGCTTGCCCGCCTTCATGAACTGTGAGTATGCAGTCTGCCAGTCGGCATCCTTGAAGAACAGGTCAGCACCCTTGTTGAGCCACGGCGCGCCTGCGCCCACGTGCGAGTGCATCTCGTTTGGCGCTATGCCAAGCTTTGCGTGGTTGTCAATCAGGTAGCGGTGCATGGAGTTGATAAGGTCGTTTTTCTCACCAGTGGGAAGTGCATCGAACTTGTCACCAAGCCGGTCATGCAGTATCTGCCTGCCAATGTGCCAGTAGCCGCCCTTGTCAGGAACCACGTAGTGGTCAGGGTAAGCGTGCACCACCGGCGGCTTGATCGGCTGGTTTTCAATTATGCTTGGCTTTGTCGGCGTTTCCGTGTGACCGATCCCGAAGTACTTTACAACCGCTATCGGAACGACTGCCGCAGTGACTGCAGTGAGCCTTTTCCAGAAGCGGTATTTTGAGAGCGTGTCGGTTGCCTGCATGAAACCCTTGTTGATGTCATCTGCAATCTTCAGCGTTTTTTCGCCGAGGCCGACCCGCTTGTTGTAAACGTTATGGACCGACGCATCGATGCGGTCATGGTTTGCGTTGTACATGACCTGGTTTGCCATTGCGCGGGCAGTGTCCTTCCTTCCGGAGAGGTAACCGTGCATTTTGTCCATGATACCGTCAACTGCGAGGAACCTGCCTACTGCGCCGATTGCGCCTGCGAGGCCGAGTGCGAGCGCGCCTATCCAGCCGCCCAAAAACACGCCTACACCGAAAAGCGCAGCGCCAAGGAGTATCCTGCCCCATAAGTAGCCGCCGCTCCTGAGCTTGTCAGCCCAGAGGCGCCTGTTCTTGTGCTCATCGTGCAGCCGGGAGCTGACATCGTTGTAGACACTTTTTATCGCTTCAAGCTGCTTGTCTTTTATTTCATCAACGTTGTTTCCGGTCTGAGAGTTCAGAATGTGCTTTGCGTATTCCACGAATTTTTTCTGTATGCCCTTTGCCTCTGACGTTAAGTTGCCATCCTTGTTTATCAGGTCAGAATCGTTGAGCCCGCCTGTTTTTGCCCTTCCGCGCAAGAATTTGATGCGGCTGTGGTTGCGCCACTTCTCGTTTGCGCGAAGAAGGCGCACATAGTTGGAAACGATTTTTTCTCTGTTGAATGAGGCTTCTGGCGCTTGCTGCTCATGCTGCTGCGTCCCAGTCTGCGCAGGCTGCTCATTCTGCTGCGTGTTGATTGCAGTTTGCTGTATTGTGCCGCCAAATCCAGTGAGGATTGCAGTGATTAATTCGAACTTTTGAACAGGATAAACACGCAATATTTTGGAATGTATGCTGCTAAGCTCATCGATGACTGCCTTCTGCTGCATTTCATTGAGCTTGTTGATTTGCGTTGGGAAATAGTTCTTTGCGAACCTGTCGCCCTGGAATTCTGCGATTCGGACAATCTCAGTAGTTTTACCTCTATTATTCGCGGCATTTTCAACTGCATAAAGATAGTAGGCATATGCCTTGTACATGTTCTCGACCGATTTTTCCATAGCAGTTGCTGAATTACCAGTCGAGTTTATGAAAAACAGATTGCTCGTGAGCCTGCCCTGTGCATCGGCAAAAAGCGGTTTCAGCGATTTGACTGATTCGAGAAGCAGCGCTTCATCAAGGACAGACACGCTTGCGCTTTTTTTAATAGCCATCAATCCCACCCCATATTCATTATTGTTGTTTTATTACCACACAAACTGTTTATAAATGTTTGCACGAAGTTTACTTAACTGACACACTCCCGCCAATATGTCCGTTGAACTTCTTTTAAGGCTTTGTAACATTTCAGGCAAGAAGATTGTACAGGGCGGAAGGCATGTATTTTTAGCCTTGTGGCAGGATTATTTCCACGAGGTTGATGTTCATGGCTGACAAGAAAAAAGACAAGGAAGAGCTTGATGCTAGCCTTCACGAAGAGGAAATTAAGATTTCAGAAATAGTGAACCGATTCAACACAGAGCTCATTTCGGAAATGAACGGAAAGCCCTATCTTCTGGTGCTTGCCACTTTGCACGAAGTGGGCCGCGAGGGAGGCAAATCAAAGCTTGCCACCCAGTGGAACTGGAGAAGCAACATCAATGCCAGTACCGAAGGAAGACCTGAAAAGGATGTTGAGGCTGGAAAAATCATGATGAAGTTCCTTACCGAGCGCATACCTGACGTAGTCAACCACCCAGAAGGCGGGATAAAGAAAAAGTACAACTTGGACTAATCTTGGATTGATTAGAAAACTACAGTACAAGCCCGCTGTCGCGCGCGAAGCGGCCGCTGCCAAGCTCCTCCTCTATCTGCAATAAGCGGTTGTACTTTGCCGTGCGCTCTGCGCGCGCGGGCGCGCCTGTTTTTATCTGCCCGCAGTTCAAGCCGACCGCAATGTCCGCAATAGTTGCATCCTCTGTTTCGCCTGAGCGGTGCGACACTACTACTCCGAGTCGTTTGCTTCTGCAAAGGAGTGCTGCATCATGCGCCTCAGAAAGCGTGCCTATCTGGTTCACTTTCAAAAGAAGCGCGGAAATCGAGTTGTGGCGCAGCGCGGTCTTTATCCTGTCCGAGTTTGATGCGTAAAAGTCTGTAAGTTGGCTTGCGGAAAGAGTCTTGCTGTCCACTTTGTACTTGTGCGACTTTGCATCGTAGAATGATGAGGATGCCGCGTCTATTGCCACGCGCATTTGTTTTCCGTAGCCGCACTCGTCTATTGCGGATTCTATCAAATTAAGTGCGTCCTGTGCTGTTTTGCAGGGAGGCGCAAAGCCGCCTTCGTCCCCAAGGCCGGTTGCCGCTTTTCCGTATTTCTTTGCCACTAGTGCGCCAAGCGCATGGTATGTCTCGCAACCTGCCTGGAGCGCGGATGCGAAACTGTTGAAGTAAAGAGGGAAAATCATGAACTCCTGTATTGCCAAACCGGAGCCTGCGTGCTTGCCGCCGTTGAGAACGTTCATCATGGGTGCGGGAATTTTCCTTCCGCCCATAAGAGAGTAGAGGCCGACCTTGCGCTCGTTTGCAGCGCACTGTGCGACTGCGAGGGATACTGCTGTGGTTGCGTTTGCGCCGAGCCTTGATTTGTTAGGAGTGCCGTCAAGCGCACAGAGAAGGGAGTCTACGGAGGATTGCCCAAGCGCCTCCTTTCCAAGAAGAATTGTGGTTATCTTGCCGTTCACGTTTGCAACTGCCTTTTTCACGCCCTTGCCGTTGAAACGGGTTCCACCGTCGCGAAGCTCCAATGCCTCGTGTATGCCCGTTGATGCGCCTGAGGGCGACGCTGCTCTGCCAAACCCTTTCTCAGACCATACGTCCGCCTGCACGGTCGGATTGCCGCGCGAGTCTAGGATTTCACGTGCGAGAACATGGGTTATTTTTG